>DATIQP010000953.1:0-2535 GCA_035470765.1 Polyangiaceae bacterium
GAACTCGCGCGCGACCTGCGGCAGCGGCACTCCGTCCTCGAGCACCTTCTTGCGTATGGCGATCACCGCATCCTCGGGCGCGCCGTCCTGCTCCTCGGCGCGCCGCAAGAAATCGACGGCCTGGTAGCTCGGAATGGGCTCGCCGACACCGTCGCGGCGCAGCACGGCCGGCGCGCGCTTCTGCAAGAACGCATAGGAGCCGGTGAGCTTGTCGACCGTTTCCTGGCGCAGGTGCAGCTCGCGCGAGGCGTATTGCTCGAAGGTCTCGTACCCCCAGCGCTGCCAGGTGTCGTGGCGACGCACGTGCGTGAGCGCCTCGGCGAGCTCGAGCCAGCTCGCCTTGAAGCGGCGCGTGCGCGCGATGAGCTCGGCGCGCTCGGGGTCGTCCTGGTGGGCCTGTTCCGCGGCGGCGAGATCGCCGTCGATCTTGGTCTTCATCGGACGCGAACTTCGGCGTTCCGTGTCCGGAGCGCAAGCCTCGATGCGCACGAAGCCGGCAAAATCACGCCGGATCGTGGATCAAGCTGTGGACAACGTGCGGGCTACCTGCCGCTACTTGGCGGGACGCGCCCCGCTGATCGTCTGCGTGTTGGTGCACGCGTTGAGCGTGCCGCAGCCCGGGTCGTTGTTCGTGCGAGGCGTGTAGGCGATGGTGCCGTTGATGGTGTTGCCGGTGAGCGTGATCTGGAGGTGCGAGTCGACGGTGTAGGAGCACGACGTGTTCTGCACCGTCGCGGTCTTGGTGCCGAGCACGGTCACGTCGAGCTGGTTGCCGCTGACCTTCGCGCCCGAGAAGATGTGCGTGCCGATGACGAGGTCGAGGTAGAGCGCGGTGAGCCCCGTGAAGTTCAGCTGCGCGACGGACATGTTCGTCGTGTCCTGGGTGATGCTGACGGTGATGCCGGTGCTCGCCTGCCCGTCGGTCCAGTTCGCAAAGCCGCAGTTGTTGGTGCCGTTGGTGACGGTCACCGTGTAGTCACCGGAGAAATCGGCGGCTCCGCTTCCGCTGCAAGCGGCGACGACGAACGCGGTGGAAGCGAGGGAAATCAAGGTGCGGTGGCGCATGAGCCGAGTGTATCGCCCATGCCGCCGGTCGTCCTTGTTTTTCACTGCGTCCGTGCGCATGGTAGGCGCTTGGGCATGTCGTCGTTCGCCAGCATCGTGGAGCGCCTCCTTTCGCGCAACGCTCCCCCCTCGCGCCCCGAGGACGAGCAGGGGCTTCGCGCCGCGGTCGCGGCGGTGCTCCGTCCGAAGGGCGACGACGCCGAGATCCTCTTCATCCGGCGGGCCGAGCGCGAGGGCGATCCGTGGTCGGGCCACATGGCCTTCCCTGGAGGCCGGCGGCAGCAGGACGAGAGCCTCCTCACGACCGCCACCCGCGAGACGCTCGAGGAGGTGGGGCTCGATCTGACCGGGGCCGAGCCCATCACCCGCCTGCCGGACCTGGCGCCCTACACGCAGATGCCGTCGCCGCTCATCGTCACGCCGTTCGTCTTCGCCCTCCCCGAGGTCCCGGCGCTGCGGCCGAACGAGGAGGTCGCCGAGGCGCTGTGGGCGCCGCTCGATCCCGTGCTGCGCCGCGAGCCGGCGATCACGTTCCACTACTCGAAGGGCGACTTCAACCTCGACCTGCCGGCGATCGACCTCGAGGGCCGCATCGTCTGGGGCCTGACGTATCGGATGATCGAGATGCTCGCCGACGCGGTCCTGGGAAATCGCCGCGAGTAGGCACGCTCACACGTCAATCGTGTCGCCCGACGCGGGGATGGCGACCTTGCCGAAGCCGCGCTCGGCGAGCTTGTCCTTGAGCACGCGCTGCGCGGGCGGATCGCCGTGGACGAGCACCACCTGCGAGAGCGGGCCCGTCGCCTTGGTGTGCTCGGCGTAGGCGATGAGGTCCTTCTGATCGGCGTGGGCCGAGAAGCCGTTCATCACGACGACCTCGGCGCGCAGGTCGCGCTCGACGCCGAAGATCTTCACCCGCTGCCGCCGCTCGACGATGCGCCGGCCGAGCGTGTGCGGGGCCTGGAAGCCGACGATGACGACGGCGTTCTTGGGGTCCTCGATGCCGGCCTTGAGGTGGTGCAGCACGCGGCCGGCCTCGCACATGCCGCTCGCGGAGATGATGATCGAGGCGCCCGTGTCCCTGTCGAGCCGCTTGGAGTCCTCGACCTCGGAGACGTAGCGCAGGTGCGCGAACTCGAAGGGCGAGTCCTTGCTGGCGATGAGTCCGCGCGTCTCCTCGTCGTAGCACTCGGGGTGGAGCTTGAAGATGTCGGTGATCTTCACGGTGAGCGGCGAGTCGACGTAGACGGGGATGTCGGGGATCAGCTTCTTGTTGCGCAGGCGGCTGATCGCGAAGACGACCTCCTGCGCGCGTTCGAGCGCGAAGCTCGGGATGATCATCTTGCCGCCGCGCGCGTGGACGCGCTTGATGAGGTCGACCATGGCCTCGTCCATGGCCTCGATCGGCGGGTGGAGGCGATCGCCGTAGGTGCTCTCGCTGACGAGCACGAGCGCGCCGTCGACCGATTC
>DATIQP010000954.1:0-3659 GCA_035470765.1 Polyangiaceae bacterium
GTCCGCGGTTCGGAGGGCATCGTGCTCTTCGCGCACGGCAGCGGCAGCGGCCGCAAGAGCCCGCGCAACCGCTTCGTCGCCTCCGCGCTCCAGCGCGCCGGGCTCAGCACGCTGCTGTTCGACCTGCTCACCGAGGAGGAGGAGGAGGTCGACGCCATCGACGCCCACCTCCGCTTCGACATCGAGTTGCTCGCCAGGCGACTCGCGCTCGTCACGGACTGGGTGCGCATCCATCGGAGCACCCGGGGCCTACGCATCGGCTACTTCGGCGCGAGCACGGGCGCTGCCGCGGCGCTCGTCGCGGCGGCCAGCCGGCCGGAGATCGGCGCCATCGTCTCGCGGGGTGGCCGCCCCGACCTCGCCGGCCCGGCCCTGCCGCGCGTCACGGCCCCGACGCTGCTCATCGTGGGGGGCCACGACGAGGAGGTGCTCCGGCTGAACAAGATGGCGGCGCGTTCGCTGCAGCGCTGTCAGATCGAGATCGTCCCGGGCGCCACGCACCTCTTCGAGGAGCCAGGGACGCTGGAACAGGTCTCGCGCCTCGCGGCGGCGTGGTTCGTCCGCTGGCTCGTTCCCAGGCGCGCCGAGGCCCGGCCCTAGGAGCGCATGGCTTCAGCCCCTGACCTCGCCGATCGCGGCGAGCGTCAGGAGCACGGTATCCGGCGTGAGCCCGCTCCTGCTGCGCTCGACGTGGACGCCGTGTACCAGGTCGTCGATCGACAGCAGCCCGATCGGCCGGCCCTGGTCGTCGACGACGGGCAACCTGCGGACCTCGTGCTGACGCATGAGCGCCTCGGCGCGCTCGATCGTGTCGTCGGGCTGGACCGTCACGACGTCGCGGGCTGCCGCGTAGGTCGCGGGGATCTTCGAGAGCGGCTGGTCGCGGTTGTAGGCCGCCAGGCAGATGTCCCGGTCGGTCACGATCCCGGTCACCCTGCCCGCGTCATCGACGAGGGGGATGCAGCCGCAGTCGTGCTCCGACATGACCTGCGCGACCGTGGCGAGGTTGTCGTCGATACTGCACGTCCGAGTCTTCGCGGTCATGAGCTCCGAGACGTTCATGGGCCAGAAAGGGTGCAGGTTGTGTGCCCGCGGTGCTCGCTACGGGTGCGATACGGAGACGGCGTGTGGTATGCGGAGAGCATGATGACCGGCGCCCTCAGCGACATCACGCAGGCCGTAGGAAACACGCCCATCGTCCGCCTCAACCGTGTGGGGAAGGACCTGCCGTGCGAGATCTACGTGAAGTGCGAGTTCTTGAACCCGGGCGGCTCCCACAAGGACCGCCTGGCGCACAACCTCATCCGTCGCGCGGTCGAGGCCGGCCTCAAGCCCGGCGGGACCATCGTCGAGGCGACGAGCGGCAACACGGGGGCCTCGCTGGCGCTGCTCGCCGCGGTGCGCGGCTACAAGTGCATCTTCATCATGCCGGACAAGATGAGCCAGGAGAAGATCTCGAACCTGCGCGCATTCGGCGCGCGTGTCGTGGTCTGCCCGACGGCCGTCGAGCCCGATGACCCTCGCAGCTACTACCAGACCGCGCTGCGCATCGCCGCCGAGACGCCGAACTGCTTCTACGCGAACCAGTACCACAACCCCGCCAACCCCGAGGCGCACTACCTCTCCACGGGGCCGGAGATCTGGAAGCAGACGGGCGGCGACTTCGACGTCTTCGTGGCCGGTCTCGGCACCGGCGGCACCATCAGCGGCACCGGCAAGTTCCTCAAGGAGAAGAAGCCGGAGATCAAGCTCGTCGGCGTCGATCCGGTCGGCTCGCTCTACTACGACTTCGTCAAGTCGGGCCGCATCACGAAGCCGTTTTCGTACAAGGTCGAGGGCATCGGCGAGGACTTCTTCCCGACGACGATGAACCTGAAGATCCTCGACGACATCGTGCGCGTGGACGACAAGGAGTGCTTCTTGACGACACGCGACCTGACGCGCCTCGAGGGGCTCTTCGTGGGCGGATCGGGCGGCGCGGCGGTGGCCGGCGCGATCAAGTGGGCCAAGGAGAACGGCAAGCCGGGCCAGAAGGTTCTCGTGTTCTTGTGCGACGCCGGGCAGAAGTACGTCTCGAAGATCTTCAACGACGACTGGATGCGCGAGAACGGCTTCCTCGAGGAGCAGCCGGGGCTCGGCACGGTGCGCGATCTCCTCGGCCCGCGCTACCGCAAGAAGATCCTCACCGCGACGCCGGAATCGACGGTGCGCGACGTCATCGCCACGCTCAAGCTGGAGAACGTCAGCCAGCTCCCGGTCGTCGACGGGGGCAAGCTGCGCGGCATCGTGCAGGAGGTCGACCTTCTCCGCCACCTCGTCACCGGGAAGAAGACGCTCGACTCGCCCGTCGGCGATCTCGCCGAGGGCGACTACGCCACGGTCACGCCCGACACGAAGATCGAGCTGCTCCAGAACGCGCTCGCCGACGCGAAGGTGGCCATGGTCACCGAGGGCGAGGAGCTCGTCGGCATCGTGGCCAAGATCGACCTGATCGACTTCCTCGCCAAGAGCGGCGCGACCCCGTAGCCCTCAGCGCTGCCCCTCTTTGCGCAGCACGATGTTGTAGACGCCCTTGCCCGTCGCCACGACCTCGTCGGGCCGATCCGGGTGGAAGAGCGAGACGTCGACCACGCCGACGCGGTTGCCCTTGCGGACGACGACGGCCGCCGCGTCGATCGTCTCGAGGCGCCCCGGCCTCAGGTAATCGACGCGCAGGTCGATCGTCGCGACGCGCGCGCGCGGCTCGGCCAGGCCGCTCCAGACGGCGATGCCGCCGGCCACGTCGGCCATCGTGCTGAGGACGCCGCCGTGCATCGCGGGCCGGATCGGATCGCCGACGAACTCGGGGCGGAAGGGGAGCGTCAGGTGGACCTTGCCGTCGCCCAGCTTGACGACCTTGATGCCGAGGAAGCGATTGAAGGGGATGAAGTCCTCCACCATCTGCCGCAGAGCGTCGCGATCCATGGCGCCACGTCTACCAGACGCGCCGACCCAAAACGCCTCTTGCGGGGTGGTATGATGTGGGATAAATGACGCGACACTCAGACCCAGGGAGGGTTTCCAAATGCGCGTCCTTTCGTTCTCCGCCGTCGCCGCCGTCATGTTCGCTGGTCTCGCCGCCTGCGCGATGGACCCCGGCACCGATTCTTCTTCCGCCACCAACGAGGCGCTCAAGGGCGGCTGCCGCATGGTGTGCCCCAAGTGCACGCCGAACATGGACGTGTGCCCGATGATCGCCTGCCAGCTCGACTGCAATGGCAAGCCGCAGACCTGCGTCGACAACCAGCTCTGCCCGCAAGGCTACAGCTGGGACAAGAAGGCGTGTTCCTGCGAGCCGACGACGACCACGACCTGCGTCGACACGATCATGTGCATGCAGGGCTACACGTGGGATTCGACGGCCTGCCAGTGCGTGCCGAACTGAGCGAGTAGCTCAGCGCCGCACGGCGATGGCGCCGACCTGGCGGCCTCCCGCGTCGCCGTCGCGGCGGTGCGAGAAGAAGAGCTCGGCGTCGCATCGCGTGCAGCCGGGGACGTCGTCGATGTGTGCACTCTGCAAGCCTCTCGCGACGAGCTGAGCGCGCACGGCCGCGCGAAGGTCCACGTGCGGCTTGGCCTGGCCGGCGCGGATCATCACGCCGGGTTCGCTCGCCGCCGCG
>DATIQP010000955.1:0-6853 GCA_035470765.1 Polyangiaceae bacterium
CGGCATCAGCGCGCCGGACCGCGCCTACACGACGCGCCTCGTCGCGAGCCCCGTCTGCCGCCCGGAGGACCTCGTCACGCCGGGCCACGTCTTCCCGCTCAAGGCCCGCAAGGGCGGCGTGCTCGTCCGCACCGGCCAGACCGAGGGCTCCGTCGACCTCGCGCGCCTCGCGGGCCTCACGCCCTCCGGCGTCATCTGCGAGATCATGAACGAGGACGGCTCGATGGCGCGCATGCCGGACCTCGAGCTGTTCGCGCAGAAGCACGGCCTGCGCATCCTCACCATCGCCGACCTGATCCAGTACCGCCTCCAGACCGAGCGCCTCGTGCGCCGCGTCTCGGAGAAGAAGCTCGTCCTCGACGAGACGCGCACGGAGTGGAACGCCTACGTCTACGAGTCGGCGACCGACGGCCGGCAGTTTGTCACGCTCGTGAAGGGCGACATCTCGGGCGACCAGCCCACGCTCTGCCGCATGCACGGCGGCTCGCTCGTCGGCGATCTCTTCAGCTCGACGCGGCGCGAGGGCGGCCGCAACCTGCGCGAGGCCATCGCGCGAATCGAATCGGAGAAATGCGGCATCGTGGTCTACCTGCCGATGCGCGGCACGCTCGCCGAGGACCTCGAGGCTCACCGCATCGAGCCGCTCGCCACCCCCTCCACGAAGGACCCGCTGCGCGAGTTCGGCCTCGGCGCGCAGGTGCTCTACGATCTCGGCGCGCGCAAGCTGCGCCTCCTCACCAACAGCCCCCGCAAGATCGCCGGCATCCGCGGCTTCGGCCTCGACGTGGTCGAGAGCATCCCGCTCGTCTCGATGGGGCCGGTCCGGCCGCTCGAGCGAAGCGAGAGCTCGGACCGAATCGACGAAGATGCCGTGAGCAAAACGCCAGTCAACGGAGAAGCGAACCATCGCGGCGACAGCCGCGGAACAGGTAAAGGACACGCATGAGCACCCCGCGCATCGTCGAAGGCAACCTCGTCTGCCCCGCGGGCGCGAAGTTCGCCATCGTCGCGAGCCGCTTCAATCACTTCATCGTAGACCGCCTCGTCGAGGGAGCGACCGACGCGCTCGTCCGCCACGGCGCCGACGCCGCGAACGTCACCATCGTCCGCGTGCCCGGCGCCTGGGAGGTGCCCATCGCCGTGCGCCACATCGCCGAGGCGAAGGACAAGAAGGGCCCCAAGGTGGACGCCATCCTCGCCCTCGCCGCGGTGATCCGCGGGGCGACGCCGCACTTCGACTACGTCGCCGCCTAGGTCAGCAAGGGCGTCGCGCAGGCGTCGATGACGACGGGCGTGCCGGTCGCCTTCGGTGTGCTCACGACGGACACGATCGAGCAGGCCATCGAGCGCGCGGGCACCAAGGCGGGCAACAAGGGGTGGGATGCGGCCGTGAGCGCCATCGAGATGGTCTCGCTCTTCCGCGGCATGAAGGGGGCTGGCCTGTAGGATGGGCGCGCGACGTTCGGGCCGCGAAGCGGCGCTGCAGATGCTCTTCGCCATGGAAGCGTCGGGCGTATCCGCCGACGTGGCCATCGGCAATTTCTGGAAGAGCTTCGAGGCCGACCCCGAGGGCAAGCCCTACGCCGACGAGGTCGTGCGCGGCGTGGGGGCCCACCGCGACGAGATCGACGCAGCGATCGCCGCGGCCTCGGAGAACTGGCGCATCGAGCGCATGGCCCGACTCGACCGCAACCTGCTCCGGCTCGGCGCGTTCGAGCTGATGAAGCGCCCCGACGTACCGGCGGCGGTCATCCTCGACGAAGCCGTCGAGCTCGCGAAGCAGTTCGGCACCGAGGAGTCGAGCAGCTTCGTGAACGGCGTGCTCAACCGCATCGCGCAGGATCTCGGTCGCAAGGACGCGCCGGCGCCATGACCTTCGACCTGAAGTTCGTCGCCCCGGACCTGCGCGACATCGACGGCGCGAGCGCCGAGGTGATCGCGTGCGCGATCTGGGAGGACCAGCGACCGATGCTCGGCCTCGCCGGGTTGCTCGACTGGCGCCTCGCGGGCCGCCTCAGCGAGCTCGCCAGGTCGGGGTTCTTGAGCGGCGCTCGCGGCGAAGTGCTCATGGTGCCGGGGCGCCCTCGCCTTCCCTTCGAGAAGATCCTGCTCTTCGGCCTGGGCCCGCACGCGACGTTCGACGACGGCGTCGCGCGCGGCGTGCTCGAGCACTTCATCTCCGCGCTCGACGGGCTGCGCGTGAAGCGCGCGGTCATCGAGCTGCCCGGCCGCAACGACGGCACCCTCGACGCCGCGCGCGCGGGCGAGCTGTTGATGGAGTGCGCGGCCGACCCGCTCGACCGCGAAGCGTGGATCTTCGTCGAGCGCGAGGAGGCCGAGCGCCCGATCCGCAAGCGCGTACAGCAGGAACGGCACCGCCGCCCGCGCGCGGGAGCCTGAGGCGCGCCGATGGTGCTCGATCTCGATCCGACACGCGACGGACCGCCGCCCAGGGACGCCGCGACGCTCGTGCTCTTGCGGCCGGGGCAAAACGGGCCCGAGGTGTTCTGCGTCGAGCGCAACAAGAAGAGCCGGTTCCTCGGCGGGGCGATCGTCTTTCCCGGCGGGCGGCTCGAGGACTCCGATCGCGGCGCGGCGTGGCTCGACCGGACGACGGAGCCGCGGTCGCCCCATGTGCTCCGCGCCCACGGTGTGGCGGCGTGCCGCGAGACGCTCGAGGAGGCTGCGCTGCTCTTGGCCGACCAGCCCGTCGCCGACGCCGACGTCCTCGCGCTCCGCGAGCGCCAGAGCGCCGAACCCGGCGCGCTGCTCGCGTTTCTCTTCGAGCGCGGCCTGCGGCTCGACCTCGGCGGGCTGCACGCGCTGTCGCGCTGGATCACGCCAAAGGTCGAGTCACGCCGCTTCGACGCGCGCTTCTACGTGGCCGTCGCGCCGGCAGGGCAGACGGGCGCGCACGACATGACCGAGACCATGGCGAGCTTCTGGGCGACGCCGCGCGCGATCCTCGAGCGCTTCGAGCGGAGCGAGATACAGCTCGCGCCTCCCACCCACCGCACGCTGCTCTTGCTCGCCGAGCACGCGACCGTCGAGCAGGTCCTCGAGGCCACGCGCGACGCGCGCCTCGAGCCGATCTGCCCGGAGCTCGTCCCGTGCGACGGCTCGCTCGCGCTCGTGCTCCCGGGCGACCCTGCCCACAGTGTGCGCGAGCGGAGGATCGCGGGGCCCTCGCGCTACGTTCTACGCGACGAACGCTGGCGGGCGGAAGACCCGAAGCCCTGAAGTGCCGTGCACGAATGTCGGCGTGCTGCGCGCACGCCGACTGACGCTTGCGGGAAGCCCGGCCGTTCTTACACTGAGGTGCATGTCGCAAGGCCCCATCCAGGCCGTCCAGGCTCAGCTCGTCGGGCACGCCCAGGGCGGGCTCAAGAGCCACGTCGTCTCCTCCCAGCGGAAGAAGATCGCCCTCGTCATCGCCGGCCTCGCCGACCTCCTCCAGCTCGGCCTGTTCCCCTTCTTTTCGGAGGGAGCCCTATCCATCCCGGACGACGTCCTCGACGTGGTCGTGGTCGTCCTGTTGCTCGTCACGCTCGGCTGGAAGTGGCGCCTCGTGGCCGCGCTGGCCGTCGAGCTGATCCCCGGCGTTGCCCTCTTCCCGTCGTGGACCGCGGTCGTGGCGACCCTGCCGTCCGAGCCTCCGCCCGAGACCAAGCAGCTGCCGCCGCCCGCCAAGTAGCTAGGCCTCGCGCAGCTCCTCGGCGTCGAGCTCCTCGGCGTCGTCGTCCTCGTCGGTGTCGCGCCCTCGCAGGTTGAGGCGCTCGCCCACGACGTAGAGCGGCCGCCGCTTCACCTCCTCGTAGATCCGCCCGACGTACTCGCCGAGGATCCCGATCATGAGCAGCTGCACCGACGAGAGCAGCGCGATGAGGACCACGGTCGCCGTCCACCCGGGTACGGTGCCGTGCAGCCCGAAGTGCACGATCATCGCCCAGATCGCGTACAGCACGCTCAGCACGCTCATGGTGACGCCGAGCCAGGTCGCGAGCCGGAGGGGGACGACGCTGAAGGACGTGATCCCATCGATCGCGAAACGAAGCATCTTGCGCAGCGGGTACTTCGTCTCCCCGGCGAAGCGGCCGGGGCGATCGTAGATCACTGCCGTCTGCTTGAAGCCGATCCACGCCACCATCCCGCGCACGAAGCGGTGCGCCTCGCGCAGCTCGCGCAGCGCGACGACGACGCGGCGGCTCATCAGGCGGAAGTCGCCGGTGTCGAGGGGCACCTCGATCGGGATCATCGCCGCGAAGAGCCGGTAGAAGATCTTCGCCGAGACCTTCTTGAAGAAGGTCTCGCCCGCGCGCACGCGGCGCTTGCCGTAGACGACGTCGTAGCCCTCACGCCACTTCGCCATCATCTCGATCACGACCTGTGGCGGGTCCTGCAGGTCGGCGTCCATGACCACGACGGCCTTGCCGCGCGCGTGGTCCACGCCGGCAGTGATCGCGGTCTGGTGGCCGAAGTTGCGGGAGAACGACAGCACGCGGTAGCGCGCGTCCTGTTTCACGAGATCGCGCAGCAGGGGCAGCGACGCGTCCCGCGAACCGTCGTTGACGAAGACGACCTCGGTGTCGACGGCGAGCTCCTTCAGGAACGCCTGGAGCTGCTTGTGCAGCTCCGGGATCACTGCTTCCTCGTTGTAGATGGGCAACACGAGGCTGAGCGTCGGCCGAGCCATTGGGGCGCGAGCCTAACACGATCGCCTGCTCGGCGGCTTTCGCCGCCATGGTGTAGCCTGCGGGCCATGTTCACGGCCGAACCCCGCAACGACGCCCTGGAGACGCTCGAGCTCCGTGACACCGAGGCCCGCAGCCTTCTCGTCCTGGCGCCGGCGCGCGGCGGCATGGCCACGCGCCTCTCGCTCGGCGGCCGCCACCGCTTCTTCCTCGACGAGTCGACGCTCCGCGACCCGTCCAAGAACGTCCGCGGAGGAAACCCGGTCCTCTTCCCCTCCCCCGGCAAGCTCGAGGACGACCGCTACGAGCGCGACGGCCACGAAGGGTCGCTCGGGCAGCACGGCTTCGCCCGCAGCCTCCCCTGGGAGGTCGTATCGACCGCCACCGAGGGCGCGGCGGCGGCCACGCTCCGCCTCTCGTCGAGCGACGCGACGCGCGGCGCCTACCCCTGGGAGTTCGTTGCAGAGTACAAGTACATCCTCCGCGGCAAGGTCCTGCGCATCGAGCAGCGCTTCAGCAACGCCGGCGGCGAGCCGATGCCGTTCGGCGCGGGCTTTCACCCCTACTTCCACGTCAAGCAGGCGGACAAGGGCGCCGCGCGCATCGGGACGAGCGCCACGCGCGCGTTCGACAACGTGACGAAGAAAGACGTGGAGCTCTCGCAGCCACTCAGCCTCACGCGCAAGGAGGTCGACCTGCACCTGCTCGACCACGGCGCGAGGCCGTGCACGCTGAGCTGGCCGGGCACCACGCTCGTGGTGCGCGGCTCGCCCGAGTACACCCACTGGGTCGTCTGGACGCTCCAGGGCAAGGACTTCGTCTGCGTCGAGCCGTGGACGTGCCCGGGAAACGCGCTCAACACGGGCGACCGCCTGCTCACGGTCGCGCCCGGCGAGACGCGCGAGCTCTGGGTCGAGTACGAAGCCAGCTAGAGCAGAAGTCACTTGAATCGATCGGTTCTCGACCGAGAGCTGGCGTCGACAAGCGGCAGCGAGACGCCGCGGCCGAGCCGCCGCGTTGCAGCCTCAGGCCGACTGGGAGGCCAGAAGCCCGGCGGCCTGGGCATGGCGACACGGCACGTGCCGGTCCCGCCGGAGACTTCACGCTGCCGCTTGTCGGCGACCAGCGCGGCGCAAGACCATCAACTCGAGTGGTCTGCCGAGTAGAGGCTCGTCGCCCTCAGCCGGACGCCTTGACGTGCGCGGCGTAGGCCTTGGGATCGAGCAGGCCGGTGACGGGCGCCGCGGCCTCGATGACCACCATCCACGCCTTGCCGTAGCAGTCCTCGTTCACGAGCTCGGGCTTCTTGTCGAGGTCGGCGTTGATCGCGACGATCTTGCCGTCGATGGGCGCGAACAGATCGCTCAGCGTCTTGACGCTCTCGATGGTGCCGAACGCCTTGCCGTGGCTCACCGTGTCGCCGACCTTCACGTCGAAGTTGACGAGCGTGATGTCCCCGAGCTGCTCCACCGCAAAGCTCGTGATGCCGACGGTCACCTTCTGACCCTCGACCTTCGCCCACTCGTGGTCCTTGGTGTAGACAAGCCCGTCGGGGAAATCGCTCATCGTCTGCGCTCCTTGGAGCGCCCACGTCTACGCCGGTTTACGCGTCCGAGCAAGAGGGGCGATCAGAGGTTCGCGATGAGTTTGTCGCCGATGGACGGCGGGTCGATCTTGCCGAACCAGATGCTCCACGTGGCCTTCATGAAGTCCTCGCCCGCGACGGTGGCGCTGCCGCCGTTCTGCTCCCAGAAGGTGGTCGTCTTGGCGGCGGCGTCGTAGCTGATGCGCACCTGCGCCTTCTCCTTGAAGTCCGCGTTGAAGGCGCCGAGCGCCTGGTTGATCTTGCCGGCGTCCGTGTAGCCGTTCATCTGGTAGGCCTCGCGCATCGCGTCGACGATCTTTCCCTTGCCGACGTCGCGCAGCATCGCCCAGGTGAAGCGCTTGTCGCAGCTCGCATCGATCACGGCGCGCTTGTTCTTCGCGACGGCACATTTCATGTCGTGGCCGATGCTGTAGACGTCGACGGTGACGAAGACGACCGTCTTCTGCCGGACGGCGTCGCCGGTGTGGTACCAGCCCTCGGCGTTGGGCTGCAGCGCCGACGCGGTGCCGGCCACGGTGAGGACGGTGAGGACGAGCAGTACGAGCCGACGCAGCAT
>DATIQP010000956.1:0-6821 GCA_035470765.1 Polyangiaceae bacterium
GACCGTGTGACGCTCGGCGCTGAACGCGTCCATCGCGTACGTGTTGCCCTTCACGATGCCCAGCTCGCCCGCGCGCGCGTCGAGATCGATCGACTCGCTCTCGGCGCCGTGCACGCCGCCGATGTCGATCGCGAGCTTGCCATTGATGAAGATCCACACGTCGTCGTCGCCCGTGAACGTGAAATCCTCGCCGCCGTTGTAGGCGAACTCGAGGTGCACCTCGAAGGTGAAGTGGTAGTTGTGCGGCCGCCCTTGGTTGCCCCAGGCCTGGTTGTCGAGCGGGAAGAAGTAGGGCGCGTCGAACGTGGAGACCCCGTTGCCGTTCGGAGTCAAGACGAGCTGGAAGGGCACGCTGATGTTGGTGCCGGGCACGTCCCGGTACCACTGATCGAAGTCGGCCTTGCCCGTGGTCGTCGGCGTGGTGGTCGTCGACGCGTAGACGGGCTTGAAGTCCGGGCCGAGCGTGTCTTTCACGATGCCGCGATCGTCGCCGAGGAACTTCTCGAAGTCGGGGTGATCGTCACGGAAGTCGCGCAGCGTGCCGGTCAGGTTGGGATCGCACGCGCCGGCGTCGTGGCCGCCGTCGCTCGTTCCCTTGTGAAACACCGTCGACCCGTCGCCGCCGCCGTCGGCGCTGGGGTTGGTGTGGTCGGTGGAGCTCCCGAAGGCCGATGTGTCTCCGCCACTGCACCCGAGAGCGAGGACCGGAGCGAGAACGAGGAGCGTCGAAGTTCGCATGCGGACACGGAGAGCACACGCCGTGCCCCGCGCGAAACGGCGAGAAAGGAGGGCAGTTCGTCGCGTTCCGGGGTGCCTCCGGTGACATCGATCAACTCGCGGCTGCAGCCACGGGATCGCGTGATGGTGAGAAGATCCAGTACGACGGAGATGGAGACGGAGACGGAGACGAAGAGCGAGACTATGGCTGAGCTGGAGGCCGAAAGACGGTAGAGTCGGCCGTATGGCGAACATCCTCCTCGTCGCGACTGGCGGGACGCGCGCGCCCACCCAGATCGACCTCTGGGAGCGTTTCGTGAAGGACGGCCACTCGGTGCGCCTGCTCGCATCCGACAGGGCTCTTCGGTTCCTCGCCTCGCACCTCGTGCGGCGCGCGTCGAAGCTGCCAGGTTTTCTCCGGCATTACCGGCCCGCGATGCGCGAGACGTTCGCTTACTTCATCGAGAAGCCGCGCGACGTCCCGCACATCTCCGAGGGCAAGTGGGCCGACGTCGCCGTGATGGCGCCGGCGACGTGCAACTCCGTGGGCAAGCTCGCGGCAGGCGTGTCGGACAACTATCCGCTGCTGGTGCTGCGCGCGATCCCGCGGACCAAGAAGGTCATCGTCGTTCCGTCGATGAACCCGGAGATGTGGTACGACCCGTGTTTCCAGCGCAACATCGATCTCCTCAACGCGACCGAGAAGTATCGCGTCCTCTGTCCGACGCGGGGGCAGATGCTCAGCGGCGACTTCGGCTTCGGTGCGCAGGCGCCGTTCGAGGACATCGTCAACGAGACGTACCGCGCGCTCGGGATCCTCGACAAGAGCACCGAGGCGTTCCTGCGGGGCTCGCGCACCGGCGCGGTGCCCTGGACCGGCGTGGCCGATGCGCCCGCGGGCGAGATCGCGCGGCTGGCGCTGGTCGAGCCGGACGCGGAGCTGCGGCGCGCGCTCACGGAAGCGCTCCTGCGCGAGTATCCCGACGCGCTCGAGATCCACCCTTTCGCATCGGCGAGCGACGCGCTCGAGTGGCTGCGCGAGAACCACGTCTCGGCGGTGCTCACGGAGATCGACTTCGAGAACGGCGCTTCCGGCTTCGATCTCATCCAGCACCTGCGCCGCCCCGGCGAGGAGGTCCAGATCATCGCGACGAGCGAGCGGAGCCGGCGCGAGGTGGGGGCGGAGCGCCTGGGGCGCCTCGACGTGCTCTTCGTGCCCAAGCCGTTCAACCTGCCGTTCGTCGTGGGGATGATCGGAGGCACGCTCCGCACCGGCGCGCGGCGCCACAACGCGCTCACGACGCGCGTGCTCGGGGCCGGCGACGTGCTCTTTCGCGAGGGCGACCCCGGGACCGAGGTCTTCATCGTCCGGAGCGGGCGCCTGCGCATCACGCGCCGTGAGGGTGACCACGACGTCGAGCTCGGCTACGCGGACCCCGGCGAGATGGTGGGCGAGATGGCGTTCGTCGATCAGTCTCCGCGCAGCGCGACGATCACCGCCACCGAGCCGACCGACCTCGCCGTGCTCGACCTCGAGAGCGTTCGCGGTGCGCTCGACGCCCAGCCGCCCTGGGTGCGCTTGATGCTCCAGAGCCTCATCGGGCACCTGCGCAAGACGAACCAGAAGGTGCTGTCGGCTCGCCCGCTGGCGAGCTGATTCACCGGGCCCCGCGCCGCTCGCGTTCGCGGCGCGCGTCGTCGACGCCGTGCACGTCGCCGTGGATCCGCTCCTCCTGCCGGTACTGGCGCGGGCTCGAGCTGAAGCGGGACCCGTCTTTCGCGCGCGCATAGAGCTGGGCGACCATGGCCAGGTGGCCGGACTTGCGCAGCACCTTGCAGCCCTCGGGGGCCGAGCGCTGCCACAAGAGTTGCGTGCCGTCCCGATGGATGGGGTTGCGAATCCACGTCAGCGGCGGGTGAGCGACCCCGTTCTCGACGAGCGTGCCGGAGATCACGAGGACCTCCTCACCGCCCAGGCTCTGCGGGGCGACCACGCGCGTGCCGGGGTCCCATACCTCGATCCACACGCGCTCGCCCGTGCGCGCGCTCTCGTGTAGCGGTAGGACGCGGACCTTGCCCGCGATGCACGTGCCGTCGCGCCACTCCGGAAGCTCCGGATCGCAGGTGTCCTTGACGAGGATCGGCTCGTCCTCCTCCATGATCTGCGAGACCTTCACCCAGAGGACCGCAGCCGAGTTTCGCATGTCGACGTACGGGGCGTGGCACCAGCGGATCGGATGGCGGACGTAGAAGCCGGGCAGGTAGTCGCCGGTGTGATCGGTGAAGACACCGTCGAGGACGTAGAACTCCTCGCCGTGCGGGTGCGCGTGGTACGGGTCGCGCACGCCCGTGCCGAACGAGACGATCGACGTGCTCGGTACGAACTGACCGTTGCCGTACCGATCGAGGAACTTTCGGTTGATGCCCGGGATCCACGGTGAAGGCGACCACGGGAGCGCTGCGGCCTGAACCACCACGCGCTGCGAGAGATCGGAGTTGACGTCGATGACGGGCCCCGGGGCGAGGGCGTCTTGGTCGTGTGCGAGCTCCTTCGTCATGATGGGTGCCTCAGAGAGTGACCGCCACGAACCCTCGGCTCTGGCCGGAGCAGGCATCGACGGTGGCCATCGCTCCGAAGAGCACCTCCGCCTCGACCCAGACCGGGGAGTACTTGAAGTCGGCGACGTCGAGAATGAGGAAGCGATCGCTCCCGGGATGGAAGGCCGCGAGCGGTGAGAAGTGACCGCCCGAGCGCTGGCCGATCGCCTCGCGCAGATAGTTGACTATCAGGAAGTCGCCGTCGCGGCTCACGTTCTGCGCGGCGACTTCGCGGAACCGTTGGAGGCTTTCGTCCTCGGCGTGGTGCACGCTGACGCGGGCCCCGTGAGACGCGAGAAGAGCGCCGAGCTGGGCGAGCGTCATCCCGCTCTCCTTGACCTGCTCCTCTCGAATGCTGGCTGCGGCGCGGGTCAAAAACGAGTCCTGCGAGTGAGCCGGGCGTCCGTGCAAGGCGTTGAGCGTGATGACCCCGCTCGCTATACCGCAGAACGTGAGCAGTTCCTGCCGCTGGTAGTGCTGCTGCAGAGGAGCGTAGTCGACCGCAACCGCCTCCTCGAGGAGGCGCTGCCCACGCTCCGTATCCAGTGGGATGAGCCGCATGCCGCCCTCTCGTCGACCCCAAGGCCGGTTTTTATCAGCTGCGCATCGGGTCGGCAATCCGCTCAGAAATCGTACCCGATCGTGAAGAGGCGCTTGCCGTCGGCGAGCGAGAGCACGTAGAGCGCGGTCCACGACGTGTAGTAGACGCGGCCGGCTTCGACGGTGATGCCCGTCTCCACGTTGCTGGCGCCGTGCACCTGGACGTCCCAGAGGCGCGTGCCGCTCTTGGCGTCGAAGCACGCCATGCGCACGCCCTTCTCGTTGCGAAGGCCGTAGGGAATGACGACGCGCCCGTCACCCGCTGCGGCGAGGATGGTGGTGACGTTCACGTCGGTCGTGAGCGCGTCGACGCCGGGGACGACGTCCTTCCACGTGACCTTGCCCCCTTCGACCGCGGCTACCATCGCGACGCTCGTGCCCTTGTCCTTGGACCCGAGCAAGAAGCTCGGACCCGGGCCGTGAGCGACGGGGACGAGGGCTCGGTGCGCGGACATGCCGGGCGTCGCGTGGAGCTCGGGCAGCCCGTTCGCCGCGAATTCTGGCCAGTCGATCAGGCGGAAGGTCGGGGTCTCGCCCGTGCGGGGGGACGCGTAGACAGGCGCGCAGCTCGGGCGCTTGCGACCGGTCGCCGGGAGGGTGGCCTTCTTGCCGGTCGCGAGGTCGAAGCGCGTGTACGACTCGTCGCTCGCCTCGATGATCGCCGAGCTCCCGTCGGCGCAGAACCACTTCGCCTTCTCACCGAGCAGGCCCGACCACGCGGGCGTTCCGTTCGAGAGGTGGAACGCCTGGACCTTGCCGAGCTCATCGACGTTGACGATGTAGCTGCCCACGAGCGCGCGCATGCCGGCGAACGTCTCCTTGGGGCCGGGAGGGCTTCGCCAGAGCGGCTTGCCCGTGGCGCCGGCATACGCCGCGAGGAAATGCGACTCGCTTCCGCCGTCGTTGGTCCGGCAGTGTCCGACCACGTCGGGCGTACCGTCGCCGTCGACGTCCGCGAGCATGGGCGAGTCGTCGAAGCTCAGTCGCTCCGACGAGAAGAGCCCGCCGAGGGCCGTGCCTCCGCCGCCCGACGCGCTCGAGGAGGCGGCGTGGTGGCGCGCCGACAGCGCTGCGCCGAGCGCGATCGCGACGCCGAGGATCGCGGGCACGATCGCGATCGCCGCGGGGCGCAGAGGTGTGCCTGCCGTGGTCCGCGGAGGCGGCTCGGGCGCTCGCACCTCTCCGTGATCCACGATGGCCACGTTGCCGCAGTATGGGCAGGTGATCTCGGTGGTGTCCCTGCGGATCTCGAGCGGCGCGCCGCACTTGGGGCATGTGCTCGTGTCGAGCTTCGCCATGGGGCGACAGCATACCGCGCCCGGTAGCCTCGGTTGGTGTCGTTGATGGGGCTGCGGCGGCCGCTAGTTGACGCAACCGCAGCACACGGAGCCGGTGATCGTCGCGAGGGCGGTCTGGAGGGAGGTGCCGTCGGTCGCGGAGAAGTAGAGAGGGGCCGTGCCGCCGGCCGACACGTAGCCCGAGCCGGACTGCTTGCACGCCGTCGAGAGCTTCGTCGCGGTGCGCCCGGCGCACGCCAGATCGTTCAGCAGAGCCTTGTCGACCGCCGCGCCGAAACCGATCACGTACGTTTTGACCCCTGCGGCCGCGAGCGACTGGACGATGGGCAGCGGGCCGTTCGACGAGCAGGTCTCGGCGCCGTCCGTCACGAGGATCACGTACTGATCGCGGTCCGGCACCTTCGCGTTCGAGAGCGTGGTGACCGCGACCGCCAGCGCGCCGCCGATGGGCGTCCCGTACACCAGCTTCGTCGTGCTCAGCGTCGTGGCGATCGTGGCGCCCGTCCCGAGGTCCATCGCGACGAGCGGCTCTCCGGTTCCGCAGAGCCCCGAGGCCTTCGGCAGGACTTCGAGCCCGAAGCGCAGCTTCTCGTCGGCCGGCGGCGCGGTGATGTGGTCGAGCGCGGCCTTGGCGAGCTCCCACTTCGACGGCAGCGCTCCGCCGTCGGCGTCCTTGCCCGCCGAGCTCCCCATGCTGTCGCTGCGGTCGAGGACGATGAGCATGTCCGGCGGATCGCACACCGCCGCGTCGTCCCCCGCGCCGCCGTCTCCGAACGAGGGCGTCGAATCGAGGCGAGCGTCGCTCGAGCCGGCTGCGTCCGGGAAGGACTGGCCGTCCGCCGCCCCGCACCCCACCACGCCGGCGAACACGAGCAGGAGGAGAGAAGCCTTCATGGGGGCGCCATGAGCAGAGCATGTGCCAGCGCCTCCACCATCGTGATTTCGAGGGCTTGGCGCGGAAAGTGGGTGCAAAAGTACCTTCCGAGCGGATCGAACGATCCACCCTGCTTGATGCCCGTGGCTCGGGCGTGTGCTTTTTCGGGAACGGATCGCTGCGTCGCGACTCGATTGTTACGTTGCCGTGATGCAAGCCACCCTCGACCCCAAGCGACTCGACCTGGGCTCGGACGAGGCGATCGTCGCCCGGATTTCGGCGGGCGAGACACGCCTCTTCGAGATCCTCGTGCGGCGGCACAACCAGCGGCTCTTCCGCACGGCGCGGGCGATCACGGGCAACGACGCGGAGGCCGAGGACGTCATGCAGGAAGCTTACGTGCGCGCCTTCTCGGCGCTCTCGGGCTTCCGAGGCGAATCGCGGTTCTCCACGTGGCTCACCCGCATTTGTGTTCACGAGGCCCTGGGCCGCCGGCGCAAGAGCCAGCGCTACGAGCCACTCGACGAGCCGCACGAGGCCGCCATGGACCGAGACCACCAAGGACCCACGCCCGAACAAGACGCCACCGGCAGCGAGCTCGCCTCCTGGCTCGAGAGCGCGCTCGACGGTGTACCGGACACCTACCGCGCCGTGTTCGTCCTCCGCACCATCGAGGACCTGAGCGTGGCGGAGACCGCCGAGTGCCTCTCGATCCCGGAGGACACCGTCAAGAC
>DATIQP010000957.1:0-13619 GCA_035470765.1 Polyangiaceae bacterium
GTCAACCGAATCGCATGCAGACCGCAAGCAACTGCGTGCAAGATGCACGGAGCGACGGCCCGACGAGCGACGCCCCGCCCACGCGCAACCTTCCCCCCGGCGGCGGCCGAGGATGCGGCGCGTGAACGCTGAGCCGACGCCGAGGGGGGAAGCTCGCCGCGCAGGCGGACGCGCGCAGCGGCGAGAGCGTCACGCGGTTGGCGCGGTTCGCCGCGAGCACGCCGCCGAGCAGCGAGCAAGGGGGGCCACCCTCCCCAACCAACACTCAGACGCTGATCGCCCCCTTGCGGAAGTCGCTCTTCGCGATCTTCACGTTCACGCACGCCGGCACCTTCGCCGCGAACGCCGCGTCGAGGGCGGGCCCGAGCTCTTCGATCTTCTCGACGTACGCGCCGAAGCCGCCGCACGCCTCGACGACCTTCTCGTAGCGCGTTTAGGCGAGCCCGGTCGCGACCGCGCGCTGCTCGCCGTACATCTCGACCTGCCCGCGGCGGATCTGCGTCCAGCCGGCGTCGTTGCCGATGACCGCGACGACCGGGATGTTCTGCCGGGCCATCGCCTCGAACTCCATCGCGTGCAGGCCGAAGCTGCCGTCGCCGTAGACCAGCACGACGCGCGACTCGGGGCGCACGAGCTTGGCCGCCATCGCGTAGCCGGGCCCGACGCCGAGCGTGCCGAGCGGGCCGGGGTCCATCCAGAGCTGCGGCCACTCGAGCTTGAGCACGTACGCGGCCGTCGCCACGAAGTCGCCGCCGTCGCCGATGACGACGTCGTTCTTGCCGAGGCGCTTGCCGAGCTCGGCGCAGACGCGCAGCGGGTTGGGGGGCGAGTCGCTGGACTCCATCTCGGCGCGCATCTTGTCGCGTCGCTTCGTCTCGTCGGCGCGCATCGTGGCGAGCCACTCGGGCGCCTCCTTCTTGGGCAGCGCGCCGAGCATCTGCTCGAGCACCAGGCCGGTGTCAGCGTGGATGCCGAGGTCCACCTTGCGGTTGCGCCCGAGCTCGGCGCCGTCGAGATCGACCTGCACGATCTTGGCGCCGCCGAAGGCGCGCCCGTAGTCGAGGCGGAAGTCGAAGGGGGTGCCGAAGACGTAGACCACGTCGGCCTGAGCGAGGGCGGCCTTGCGCGAGCGCGAAAACAGCCCCGGGTGATCGGCGGGGAGGGCGCCGCGCGCCATTCCGTTCAAGAAGAAGGGTACGCCCCACGCGTCGGCCGCGCGCCGCACGGCCTCGCGCCTCGGCGACCAGCGGATCTGCGAGCCGACGAGGAACGCCGGTCGGGAGGCCTCCTTCAGCATCGCCGCGGCGCGCTCGATCGATCGCGGATCGCCCGCGGGGCGCGGCGGCTCCTCGAACGGGCTCGTCGCCGGGAGGTCGGTCTCCTCGTGCATGTTCATGAGCAGATCGAGCGGCATCTCGAGGAAGACCGGACCCGGCACGCCCTGCTGCGCAATGCGGAAGGCCGAATCCATGTATTCTGCAATTCGGCGCGTCTCCGGCACCTGCACCGACCACTTGGTGATCGGCTTCATGAGCGAGACGCAGTCCATGTCCTGCAGCGAGCCCATGTCGCACAGCAGCTTGGGTCCCGCGCCGCCGATGCAGATCAGCGGGACGCCCGCGCGCTGCGCGTTCGCGATCGCCGTCACCACGTCCGTGACGCCGGGCCCCGCGGTCACCGCGCACACCCCCGGCCGGCCCGTCGCGCGCGCGTAGCCGTCGGCCGCGTGGCCGGCGGTCTGCTCGTGACGCACGTCGACGACCCGGATGTTCTCGTCCAGGCAACCGTCGTAGATCGCCTGGATGTGCCCGCCGCAGAGCGTGAAGAGGTGGGTCGTGCCGTGCCGCTTGAGCGCCTGGGCGACGAGGCGCCCGCCGTGAACGAATGCCATGGCGCCGAGCATAGTCTCCACCTCCGTCTCTGTCTCCGCCTCCGTCTCCGTCTCCGAGCCCGATCCCGGTGGCCGGCCGGGGGCTCGTTGGCTCACCGTGGCACACGGCAGCTCTGCGGAATTCGCGCGGGATCCCCGCGCGAGCCCCGTTGGCATCCCCCCTGCAAAAGGCCCGTCCGCTCGCCCCGAAAGCGAGTCCCTTCCAGGAGCGAAAGCCCATGCGTTCGATCGCCGCCCTCAAGCACCTCCCCCTCCTCGCCGCCGCGGGCGTCCTCGCCGCGTGCAGCGGGGGACTCGACTTCGACGTCGCCCAGTCGGGGCTCGCGCGCGACACCTCGCCGAACGTCTCGGCGCAGGACGCCGCGCAGCTCGCCAAGGACAACGCGCAGTTCGCGGTGGACCTCTACTCGGGCGTGGCGACGGACTCGACGAGCAACGTCTTTTACTCCCCGTACAGCGTCTCGATCGCCCTCGCGATGACCTACGCGGGCGCGAGCGGCACGACGGCCTCGCAGATGGCGCAGGCGCTCCGCTTCTCGCTGCCGCCCGCGCAGTTGCACGCCGCGTTCGACGCCGTGGATCTCGCGCTCGCGAGCCGTGCCCACGGCCAGCCCGGCGCGGACGGCGCGGGCTTCAAGCTCAACGTCGTCGACTCGATCTGGGGCGACCGGACGCTGCCCGTCCAGCAGCCCTTCCTCGACACGCTCGCGCTCGACTACGGCGCGGGCCTGCGCCTCGTCGACTTCTTGCAGTCGCCGGATCCCGCCCGCACCACGATCAACCGCTGGGTGGAGGGCGAGACGAACCAGAAGATCGTGGACCTCTTGCCGCAAGGCTCGGTCACGGCCGACACGCGCATGGTGCTGGTCAACGCGATCTACTTCAACGCCCAGTGGTCGACGCCGTTCGACACGAACGCGACGCACCCCGAGGCCTTCGACCGCCTCGACGGGACGACGTCGACCTCGAGCGCGATCGAGCACGAGGGCGACTACGCGTACGCGCAGGGCGGCGGCTGGCAGGCCGTCGAGCTCCCGTACTCGGGCGACCAGACCTCGATGGTCGTGGTGCTGCCGGACGCGGGCAAGTTCGCGAGCGTCGAGGCGGGCCTGTCCGGCGACTTCGTGACGGGGGTCTTCGCGGGCCTTCAGGGCCAGGAGGTCGACGTGACGCTGCCCAAGTTCGGCATCCACGGCGGCACCATCAGCCTCAAGGCGCAGCTCCAGAAGCTGGGCATGGTCGCCGCGTTCGACGCGGCCCAGGCGGACTTCTCCGCCATGTCGAGCGAGCACCTGTGGGTGGGCGACGTGCTGCACCAGGCCTTCGTGAAGGTCGACGAAAGCGGCACCGAGGCCGCGGCCGCCACCGCCGTGACGATGCTCGGCGGCGCCGCGCCTCCCACGAACCTCGTTCACTTCGACGTGAACAGGCCCTTCTTGTTCTTCATCCGCGACATCCCGACGAACACCGTGCTGTTCGTGGGCAGGGTGCTCGATCCCGCGCTGTAAAGACGAAGGTGGAGTGTATGAAGGTGGAATTGAAGTGGAGAATGGCGTGACACCCATTCCACGTCTTCATTCCCCCTTCATACCTTCAAGCCTTCGTCCTTTTTTCAGTGGACGGTGATCTCCGTCTTCGGGGCGCTGATCTCGCGGTCCGTGCCCTCGAAGACCTGCACCAGCGGCATCGCCACGCGAACGACGTACTTGCCCTTGGCCAGCGGGCCGCTCGGCGCGCGCGGGTAGCCCATCTCGGGTGGCGTGCCCTTGAGCTTCTCGGGCGCCCACTTCGTCTTCACCGCGTCCCAGCCGACGGAGATCCTCGCCGTGCCGTTTTGCACGAGCGTGATACGGGCCGTCTCGTGGCTAGTCGCCTCGCGCGGCGCCACGCCCTTGGGGAGCGGCGGCGGGTTGCCCGCCGGCATGTCGACCCGCTTGCCACCCTTCGCGCCGTACGCCTCCGTCGGGAAGCGCGGCATCGGATCGAGTGTGAAGAACAGCGGCAGCGGGCCGTTGCTCTTGTTGGTGAGCGTCAGCTGCAGGTCGACGTGCCCGCCGGGAGCGACGGTCGCCTGCGAGGCCACGAGCTTCACCTCGAGCTTGCCCTTCATGTCGACAGGCTTCTGATCCGGCTTCGGATTGGGCACCTCGCAGGCCGCCTGGGCGAGCACGGTGGGGAGGTCCATGTCGAAGCCCGTGCACGGGTCCTTCTTCGGCTCCTCGGGCGCTTTCGCCGTGGCGCTCGTGCTCGCGTCGGCGTCCTCCGAAGGCGGAGGCAGCTCCGGGTTCTTCGGCGTCTCGGCGACCGGCGTGGTCTCTTTCTGCTCCGCATTGCCGCCGCCGCAGGCGCTCCCGAGAAGGACCGTTGCGGCGAACACGAGACAGCTCTGGATGATCTTGTCCATGGGGAACCCCGTTAATCGGGCGCGGACTCTACCACTGTCGAGCTCGATTCCGTGCGGGCATTCGCGAGCGCGGTCACGGCGGCCCCGATCGGGTAGGCCAGGAGCGCGCCGGTGAGGAATCGCGTCCCGTGCCAGATCGGGTGCAGCCCCCACTCCTGGGTGAAGTGCTCGACGAGCAGCAGCGCGAGCGCCGCGGCCATCCAGGCCCACATCAGCTTCGGCCCGCGGTATGGCGCGCCTGCGAGGAGGCCCAGCGCGAAGCCCACGTCGAGGCCCATGCAGCGCGAGCACATCGGCATCGCGTAACCGAACACGCGCAGCGTGCGGTCCGGCATTCGGTGACAGGACAGCGCCCACGGCGCTTCGAGCGCGGCCGCGACGCCGTGAACGCCGAGGTGATGGAGCAGCGGCGGAGCGATGGGCCAAAGCACGATGAGCGCGCCAAGGACGCGCGTGACCAGCGCGGCTTTGCTCATCGCGCGCGAGCCCGCCGCAGGCGGCCCAACTTTCATTCGCTCGGGACCTTGATGCGCCCCGCCTCGACCTCGGTCCGCAGCGCCTCGACCTGCGCGACGACCTCGCGCGGCAGGCCCGCGGCGTGCGGCCCCTCGTGCACCCAGTCGACACCGTGCTCCGCGAGGCCCAGCGGGTCGATGCCGCCGTGGAAGCGCCCCTCCATCACCCCGCGGATGGCCTCGAAGACCGCGACGTCGACGCGCTTGATCATGCTGGTGACGACCACCCCGGGCATCTCGTCGTACTGATCCGCGTCGACGCCGATGGCAAGCACGTGCGCCTCCTTCGCGCCCTCGAAGACGCCGTGCCCGGTCGAGCCGGAGGCGTGGAAGATGACGTCGGCGCCTGCCGCGGTCTCGCCGATCGCGAGGAGCTTTCCCTTGGCGGGGTCCTTGAACGCGTCGGGCGAGGCGCCCGCGTAGGCCGCGTGGACCACGCAGTCCGGGCAGGAGGCGTGCACGCCGGCCGCGTACCCCGCCTCGAACTTGCGGATGAGCGGGATGGTCATCCCGCCGACGAAGCCGACGTGGTGGCTCTTGGACAAGAGCCCTGCCGCCGCGCCGACGAGAAAAGAGCCCTCCTCCTCGCGGAACGCCAGGCCAAGGACGTTTGGCGGCATCGGCTCCTTTCCGGGAGCGTAGTCGACGCAGGCGAACTTGACGTTCGGGTAGCTGCGCGCGACGCCGTCGACGTCGCTGGAGAAGATGAAACCGACGCCGATCACGAGGTCCATGCCTTCGGCGGCGAAGAGACGGAGAGCGGCCTCGCGGTCCTCGGTGCTGGCGGGCTCGAGGTAGCGCGTCTCGACGTCGAGCTCCTTGCCGGCGCGCATCAGGCCCAGGTAGGCCGCGTCGTTGAAGCTCTTGTCGCCGCGGCCACCGACGTCGAAGACGAGGCCGACGCGGGCGCGCGGCGGGCGGCTCCGCGCGACGTGCTCGGGCGAGCGAGCGGGCAGGTACGTCGCCAGGGCGGCGAGGACGACGAGCACTGGGCCGACGACGCGCGGGCTCACGACGACGCCGCCGGTTTCAGGCCTCGCCCGTCGCCGTGGGCGTCGACCTCGATGAAGATCTTTCGCATGCGCGGCATCTCCTTGCGGATGCGGCGCTCCATCTCGTTGGTGAGCTCCTCGACCGCCTCCACGGTCGTCCCGGGGGTGAACGCGATCTTGAGGGCGAGGACCACGACCTCGGGCCCGAGGTGGACGCTGAGCATCTGCGTGACGCGATCGACGCCGTCTGTCTTCTCCACGATCGCGCGGACGCGCGCGTGATCCTCGTCGCTCGCGCTCTTGCCGATGAGCAGGCCGTGCGTGACGTACGCGAGCATCGCGGCGACGGCGCAGAGCAACACGCCGATGAGGATGCTGCCGAGCGAGTCCCAGAACGCGGCGCCCGTGATGCCGCGCAGCACGACCGCGGCGAGCGCGAGCGAGAGGCCGATGAGCGCGGTCGTGTCCTCGGCCAGCACGAGCGGCACGGTGGGGTCGCGGGCGTCGAAGAAGGCGCGGAGGACGGGCTTGCCGCCCGCCGTGTGCTTGAACTCGCGGAACGCCACGCGGAAGCTCATCGCCTCGAAGAAGCACGACGTACCCAGCACGACGTAGTTCACGACGTTGCTCGAGAAGCGCAGGTGGACGCCGAAGACCGTGCGATCGATGACGCGCAGCGCCTCGCCGCCGTGGGAGAGCATCTGGTGGACGCCCTCGTAGATGGCGAACGCGCCGCCGACGCTGAACAGGATGAGGGCCACCACGAAGGGCCAGAAGTACAGCTCGCTCGCGCGCCCGAACGGGTAGCGCTCGTCCGCGGGCCGAGCCGCCAGCGCGATGCCGACGAGCAGCAGCGCCTGGTTGCCCGAGTCCGCCACCGAGTGCACGGCCTCCGCGAGCGTCGCCGTCGAGCCCGAGACGAGGGCCGCCCCGAACTTGCACGCGGCGATGGCGAGGTTGCCCGCGAGGGCGGCGAGCACGACCTTCCGGCTTCCTTCGACGCTCATCTCGCTCTCAGCCGCCGTCCTTGCCCGCGCCCGCGACGCGAGCCCCGTCCCGCAGCTCGCGCAGCTTCTTCTGCTGCTCGGGCGAGAGGGCGTTCTTGACGCGCACGAGCATCGAGAGGTGCGCGCTCTTGATGCGGTTCTCGTCGTCCATCACCCGCGACGCCGCGGCGATCGCCTTGGCCTCGTCGATCTTGTCCGTGTCGAGGACGGAGACGAGCTTCTCCTTGTCGCCGTTGAGGTCCCACTGCAGGTGCAGCATCTCGGCCTGCCCTCGCTCGACCTCCTTGAGGATCGCGTCGCGCTGCGCGGGCGCCACGCCGATCGCGCCCTGGTGCTCCATCACGAGCTCGGGCGCGAAGAGCTTGCTCTCGACCGGGCCGAGCGCTGGACCGTCCTGCGCCGCCGTCGCCGCGGGGACTGTCGAGAACTTCGGCGGCGAGAGCGCCACCGCGCCGTCGGTGGAGACGGAGTCGCCGGGCAGGGGAGCGGCCGAGCGCGCGCAGCCCGCGAGGGCGAGCAGGCCGAAGACCCACGAGCCCCTCATGGTCGCCCCACGCCGCGAGGGGGTGAATCGAAGTCGGGGAGGGTCGCGAGGCTCGGCTGGTCGAGCAAGAAATCGAGGGGCAAGGATGCCGCCTGGGCGCCCGCCGGGCTGGGCGACGCGGCCGCGACCGACGCGCTTTGCGGGGCGGGCTCGGCCGACCGGTGCAGACCCACCCACAAGGCGAGCGCCGCGGCCGCCGCGACGACCGAGACGGCCGGCGCCGTGACCCACCAGGGCGACACGCGACGTGTCCCTCGGGCCGACGGACGCCACATCGAGTCGAACGGCGGCGCGTTCTCCGCGTCGGCGCGGCGCAGCTCCGCGAAGGGTCGAGCGAGCGTTTCGTCACGAGGTTCGGAGGTCATCGCCGAGCAGGTCCTTGAGGTTCTTCTTTCCGCGATCGTAGTGCTGCCGCGCGCTGCCGATCGAGACGCCCATGATCGTCGCCGCGTCGGCGATGGACAGCTCCTCGTAGAAGACGAGGTGTAGCACCTCGCGCTGCCGCGGCGCGAGCCTCGCGAGGGCGCGGGAGAGCCTCGCCGCGGCCTCGGCCCGCTCCAGGCCGCGATCGGGCTTGCCCGACGACGAGGCCGGCGCATCGTCGGCTTGCTGCTCCCGATCCGGCGCGCGGCGAAGCCACCGGACGATCGCGCGGCGCTGCTCCATGGCGGTGAGGCGGATGACCGAGAAGAACCAGGTCTTGAGCGCCGCCTGACCGCCGAAGCGCGCCTTGCCCTCGAGCACCTTGGAGTAGGCCTGCTGAAGGGCGTCCGCGGCCGCGCTCGCGTCGCGGCCGCAGCAGGCGAGCGCCCAGCCCCAGCTGGCGGCGTGGAGCGAAGCGAGCTCGCGGGCGAGGACCTCTCCCTCCATCGTCCCGGGCGACGGTCGCACCGCGCGCGCGTCGCGTCAACGCGGGCCTCACGACGCGACCATCGCCATCGCGCGCTCCTTCTTGGCGCGCGAGCGACGGACGAGCACGACGACGAGCAGCAACAAGCCGAGCACGGGGACGAGCGTCGGCGCGAGCGCCGAGAACACCATGGCGCCGTACACCGCGAGCGCCTGAGCGCCCCTGACGCCCGCGCTCCAGGAGCGCGAGATGCTCTTGCCGGGCGTCTGCCACGCCGCCGAGCTCGGCGTCGTGATCGACAGGTGGAGGGTGGCCATGTCGACCTTCGAGTCCATCGTGCGCTGCTCGGCCTCGAGCCGCTCGACGGTCTCGCGGACGCGCGCGAGCTCCTTCTCCGCCTCGAGGACGTCGCCGATCGTTCCTGTCTTCTGCTGCATGATCTCGAGCAGCCGCGACTCCTGCGTGCGCGCGTTGTGGAGGCGCGCGGAGAGATCCGCGCGCTGCTCGGTGACGTCCTCGACGTTCTCGCTCTCGGAGGTGACCTCGCCCATCGCGCGCAGCTTGGCGCGCAGCGCGGGCGTCTTGTCGGCCGGCACGCGCAGGTCCATCGTCGCGCTCTCGTCCTCGCCGCCGTGGGCGTTCGAGCTCGAGATGTACCCCCCGGCGCCCTCCACCTCGCGGCGCACCTTCTCCGTCGCGTCGCCGGCGTCCTTGACGCGGAGGCTCATGTCGACGGTGACGATGAGGGCACGGCTCGCGTTCGGCAGCGTCGCCGGCGAGCCCGGAGCCGCCGCCGCCGCCGCCCCCGCCGCCCCCGCCGCCGTGGAGCCGGTGTGTGCGGATGGAGGTTCGGCCGCCCGCGCGCAGCCGGCGGACAGCGAGAGCAAGAGGGCGACGAAAGCACCGAAACGGAGGGGAAATCGTGTGTTCATGCCCCTTGGTGTCGGTCGGCCGCGTCTCATATGACAGCGGACCCGGCGGACGTGACATCCGTCATCGCGCGTACGGACGACCTCGGTCCTACTGAAGCACGGAGGTCCTACATGCGCGCAGCGTGGGCGCTCGGTGTCGCGGCGATGGGGGCGGCGGTGGTCGTCGGCATGCCGCTGGGTTGCACGATCAAGCAGCCTCCAACGACGACGTATTTCGACAACCAGATCCAGCCGCTCTTGCAGGGCTCGTGCGCTCGCGCGACGACCAACGCCGGCTGCCACGTCGCCGACGCGCGAGGGGACACGTTCGGCAACCTGGACGTGACCTCGTTCGCCAACGTGAACAAGCGGCGCGATCTGCTGGTGCGCTACGGGCCGTACCTTCAATCCGGTCTGCTGCTGAAGGTGCTGCCGCCGGAGGTGATCCAGGTGCAGACCTGGGACGGAAAGAGCGTGACCGTCACGACGGACGTCCGCCATACCGGCGGCGCCATCCTCGACCCGAGCGCGACGGGCTACTACGTCCTGCGGCACTGGATCGACGACGGCGCGACCGAGACCGGCTCGCCCGCGCCGGCGCCTCCGCCGGGGACCGGCGCGTGCGGCACCGCGGTCCCCACCGCCGACGGCTACGATCTCTCGACCGATCCCACGACGCCGGACTTCGCGGACTTCAAGCAGAACGTCATCCCGGTCTTGAAGCAGAGCTGCGCGATGGGCTCGTGCCACGGCTCGCAGAACAACGCGCTCTACCTCGCGTGCGGCGACACCCCCGAGCAGGCTCGCTACGACTACTACAAGGCGAGCGACTACCTCTCGCCCCTGCCGGATCAATCCGAGATCGTGCGGCGACCGCTCTCGCCGTCGGACGGCGGCTCCTTCCACGAGGGCGGCGCCATCTTCACGACCACGAGCGACGGCGGCTACCAGGCCCTGCTCGCCTGGGCGACGCAGCACGGCCCCCCTTCGACCGCCGACCTCGGGCCGGGGTTCGACTTCTTCGCGCACCGCGTGCAGCCGGTGCTGGTGCGCAAGGGCTGCATGCAGATGCAGTGTCACTCTGGGGCCAGCTTCCACGACTACCGCCTGCGCGGCGGCTCCACCGGCGCGTTCTCGTTCTCGGCGACGAAACAGAACTACAAGATGAGCGTCGGGCAGCTCGCGCTGGAGAGCGACGACCCGGCCTCGAGCCGCATGGTGCGCAAGAACCTGCTGCGGCCCCAGCTCGGCGGCGACGGCATCGTGCACCGCGGCGGCCCGCTCTTCGAGGACTTCCAGGGCTCCGAGCCCACGGGCGCGCTGTGCGACGGGCAGGGCTACGACTTCGACGGCGGCGATCTCGACAAGATCCCCGCCTACTGCATGATCCGCGAGTGGCTGGGCCGCGAGAGGGCCAACCGTCCGGCGCTGGCGCCGCTCTCGGGCATCGTGTACGTGCGGCGTCCGCTCTCGACGAACCCCGACCGCATCCAGGACTTCGACGTCTACTCGCCGGGGGCGGACCTGCGCCGCATCGGCGCCACGCTCGCGAACGGCGCCGTCACGCTCGGCGCGGATCAGTCGCTCATGGCGACGTGCGGGCTCGACCCGAGCACGGCGGACGTGCGGCGGCCGATGGTGAGCTGGGACGGCTCGCGGGTCGCCTTCGCCGCGCGGTCTTCGGCCAGCGCGCCCTTGCGCATCTACGAGGCCAAGGCCGATGGGACCTCCTGCGGACCGCTCGCGGGCCTCGCGGCGCAGAAGACGACCGACAACGGCCTGCTCGTTCACGACTTCGACCCGGCGTACGGCCCGCCGAACAAGGCCGGCGTCGAGCCGATCGTGTTCGCCTCGACGCGCGGAAACCTCGACGACAGCGCGTACGACTACACGGGGGCGCAGCGCACGCCGGCGGACCCCAGCAAGCCCAACGCGAACCTGTACGTCTACGAGAGCGATCCCGCCGCGGCCGGTCAGATGCGCGTGCGCCAGCTGACGTTCTTGCTCAACACCGAGCGCATGCCCGCCTTCATGCAGGACGGCCGGGTCATCTGCACGGTGGAGAAGCGCACGCCGGGCTTCGCGCAGATCGGCCTGCGACGCATCAACCTCGACGGGGGCGACTACCACCCGCTCTACGGCCAGCGCGGCTCGATCGGCTACCGCAACGTGTCGCAGGTCGTCACGCTCACGGACAAGGACTTCGCCGCGATCTTCGCCGATGACGGCATACCCCACCACGGAGGGACGCTCGGCATCTTCAACCGCACCCTCGGGATCGACTACCACAGCACCGATCCGACCGATTACGCCGTCGACCCGGACGTCCTCGACCCGTCGTCGATGCACGCGCGCGACCCGAGCTTCTTCCTGCACTCGCTCTCGCAGCCGGACCCCGGCGCCACCGGCCACCTCGGGAGCGTGACGGGCGTCTACGCGTCGCCGTCGACGCTCCCGAACGGCAACCTGATCGTGAGCTGGGGCGCGACGAGCGACGCGGCGAGCTTCGGCGGCGACTACGACGTGTGGATGGTCGACCCGTCGCTGGGCACGCGCACCTTCCTCTTCGGCGCCCAGGGGCAGGCCGAGGTCGACGCCGTGGCCATCTACGCGCGCCCGCCGCGCGGCACCTACGCGTCGGTGGCCGGGCAACCGAACGCCTACGGCATGGACGCAACGAAGACCACGGCCGACGCGACCTTCCACGACATGCAGGTGGTCGCCTCGATCTTGTTGCAGAATACACCTACCGGCCGCGAGATCGAGGATCTGCCCTCGATGGAGATCTGGGAGCTGCTACCCCCGCCGGCCGGCGCCGACAGCTTCTCCGCCGCCGCCGCCGCGCCGTTCGTGACCAGCGACGCCTTCGGTCAGGTGATCGTCCGCAAGCGCTTGCTCGGCACGGTGCCCATCAACTCCGACGGCTCGGCGCACTACGTCATCCCCGGCGGGATGCCGTTCGCCCTCCATCTGCCCGACACCGATCTATCGAAGCAGCGGAACCTGCCGAGGTGGGTGAACGAGAACTTCATGTTCTCGCCCGGCGAGTCGGTGCACGAGGCGTTCCCGCGGGCGTTCTTCAACAGCTTCTGCGGCAACTGCCATGGCTCGGTGAGCGGCAGCCAGCTCGACGTCGCCCAGCGACCCGACCTCATGTCGAACGCGTCGAGCACGCAGGCGTTCGGGCAGGCGCCGATCGACTTGAACCTTGCGCCCTCTCAGCGGGGCCCTATCCTCGGGCCGTGACACGAGGGATGACGGCACAATCCGTCCTTCTGGTCCGCCCCGATCCCGGCAACGAGCGCTTCGGGCTCGGGCCCTTCTTCCGGGTGGAGCCGCTGGCGCTCGAGTACCTCGGCGCGGCCCTCCGTCGCGACGGCGCCCGCGTGACCGTCGCCGATCTGCATTTCCGGCCGCGCCTCGCGCGCGTGGTCGCCGAGGCTCGGCCCACGCTGGTCGGCATCACGTGCCTGCACGCGCTCGAGTACGACCGGGTCATCGAGGCGGCGCGCGAGATCCGGCGGCTCGTGCCGGGCGTGCCGATCGTCGTCGGCGGGCACGCGGCTGCCGCGTACCCGCAGGCGCTCGACTGCGAGGCGATCGACGCGATCTGCGCGGGCGACGGCGAGGTCGTCGTGCGGGAGGTCGCCCGGGCCGTGCGGGAAGGGAGGTCGCTCGACGAGGTCGCCGGCGTGTTCGTGCGCCGAGGCGGCGCCTGGCAGAAGACCACGAGCGCGCCGCCCGTGGACATGGACGACGTGGCGCTTCCCGCCCGCGATCTCGTCGAGCGGTATCGCTCGGGATACCGCTGCCTGCAGCACCGGCCCGTCTGGCTCGTCGAGACGGCGCGCGGCTGCCCGTTCCGTTGCACCTTCTGCGCGGTGTGGGCCTTCAACGAGCGTGCCTTCCGCGGACGGGCCGTCGGCGCCGTGGTCGAGGACTTCGTGTCCGCCGGCGATCGAATCTTCGTCATCGACGACTTGTTCTTCTACCCGCCGGAGCGCAGCCTCGAGCTCGCCCGCGCGCTCCGGCGCCGCGGCGTGCACAAGACGTGGATCCTCGTGCAGTCGCGCGCCGACCTCGTCGCGCGCCACCCCGAGGTGCTCGAGGCGTGGCGCGATCTCGCCGACCGCCTCGACATCTTCTTCGGCTTCGAGGCGGCGACGGACTCGGCGCTGCGCGAGCTCTCGAAGGACGCCAGCGCGGCGAGCACGGTGGAGGCGGTGAAGGTGGCGCGTTCGCTCGGCGTCGGCGTGACCGGAAACTTCGTCATCGACACCGACTGGGAGGAGGCCGATTTCGAGCGGCTCTGGGCCTTCGTCGACGAGCACAAGCTGGCTCGCGCCGGCTACACGCTGCTCACCCCGCTGCCGGGCACGCAGCTCTTCGAGCAGCGCAAGGAGCGGATGAACGGCCACCCGTGGTTCAAGTACGACATGCACCACGCGCTGTGGCGGCCGCGCCTGGGCGAGCGACGCTTCTTCGAGCTGTACGCCGAGACGTGG
>DATIQP010000958.1:0-6535 GCA_035470765.1 Polyangiaceae bacterium
CGGCGACGTGAGCGTCGAGGGCGCTGTCGACGAGGAACTTGAGCGCGACGAGTTGATTGAGCTGGAGGTGCGTCGCGCACACGACGACCCCCATCCCCCCGCTGCCGAGCGGGCGCTCGATGCGGTACTTGCCAGCGACGACGTCGCCGACGCGCGGTGCCTCGGCCATTTAGATCGGAAACGGTAGCGCCCCGGGGGGCCGATCCTCAAGTGCGAGCTGGCGAAGCGCCGGAACCTGCGCCGCGCGCTCGACGAGGCGCTGCTTGGGCCGCACCGCGATGGGCCGACGAGCGGCGCAGAGCATGTCCGTGTCGAAGGCATTGTCGCCGAAGGCTGCCTCGAGCGTGCCGCCCCCGAGCGCGGCGGCGAGGGCCTCCGCCTTGCCAGGACCGTACGGGATGGGTCGGTCGACGTCGGGCAGGATGTGACCGCCGCGCAGGCGCGGCGTCGCGGCGAGCACGCGCTCGGCCGGAACGCCGAGGGCGGCCGCGGCGAGCTCGACGACCGCACGGGGAGAGGCGCTGACGACGTAGGTCCGATAACCGAGCCCTGCCGCTTGCTGCAGCACCGCCAGCGCCTCGGGATGAGCCCTCGACTGCGCGAAGCGATCGCCGAGCACTCCCGCGGCAAAGTCGCGCGCCGCGAGCGTCGAGCGCCCCGCGAAGCTCCAGGTCATGACCTCGCAGATACGCTCCTCGCGGTAGGTGCCCGAGAGGTACGCATCGTAGAGGCGGCGTGCGATCTCGGCACCGGAGCCGCGCGGGTCGAGGCCAGCGCCCTCGGCCGCGCGGCGCAGCTCGTGCGTCGCCTCCTCGCGGATGTCGCCCGATTCGAGCAGGGCGAAGAAGAAGTCTTCGCCCACGTCGCCGCTCCAGAGCGTGCCGTCGCCGTCGAACGCCACGGCCGACGGTGGGGCGGACGCGAGCTCGCGGACGAGCTCGTCCGCGGTCACGGAAGGGAGATCAGAAGGGGATCTCGTCGTCGCCCCCGCCGAAGTCCGGTCCGATGTCGTCGCCGCCCACGGGACCCGGCGCGTCGTGCGGCTCCGGAGCGGGCGCGCGACCGCCGCCACCGCCACCGCCGCCGCCGCCACCGTAACCACGCGGAGCTTCCTCCCCGCGCTCGGCGCCGCCGCGGCGGCCGCCCGCGAGGATCACGTTGTTGGCGATGATGTCCGTGCTGTAGCGCTTCTCGCCGTTCTTCTCGTAGCTGGAGGTCTGGATGCGCCCCTCGACGAAGAGGCGGTCGCCCTTGGTGAGGATCTTGCCGAGCGCCTCGCCGCGCTTGCCCCAGATCGTGACCCGGTGCCACTCGGTGCGCTCCTGGCGCGTGTTCGAGCGGTCCAGGTAGCTCTCGGTCGTCGCGAGCCGGAGCTTCAGCACCGCCTGCCCGCCCGGCGTCATGCGCAGCTCGGGATCGGCGCCGAGGTTTCCGAGTAGGAGCACTTTGTTGAGACCCTCTGCCATGTGTTTTCTCCGCCTCCCTTCTTTCCCGACACGGTCTGGGGAGTCAACACCCCCAGAAACGATTTGGGTCGCGGCCGCTCGAAATTGATCAGTACCGAGAGCGCTCACGATGCGTTATGTAGGTGCCCTTTCGGATGCAAGGCCCTCGCATATCGATCGTCATTCCCATCTACAACGAGCAGGCGATCCTGCACGCGGCCGTCGTCGACCTCCGCGAGCGGCTGCGCCCGCTCGGTTGGAGCTACGAGATCATCCTGGCCGAGAACGGCTCCAAGGACCGGACCGTCGAGATCGCCGAGGAGCTCGCCGCCAAGTATTCCGACCCGGCCGACGGCCAGGTGAAATTCATCAGCATGGGCGAGCCGAACTACGGCAAGGCGCTCAAGCAGGGGATCTTGCTCGCCCGCGGCGACCTCGTCATCTGCGACGAGATCGACCTGTGTGACGCGGATTTCCACAGACGCGCCGTGGACATTCTCGAGAGCGGCGAAGCCGACCTCGTCATCGGCAGCAAGCTGCTCTCGGGCGCCGAGGACGACCGGCCGATGCTCCGCCACGCCGCCAGCCTCGCCTACTCCGGCTTGCTCCGCTTGACGCTCGGCTTCCGCGGGACCGACACCCACGGGCTCAAGGCCTTCCGACGGGCCGCTCTGCTCGACACCGTGCGCGCGTGCCTCGTCGACAAGGATGTCTTCGCGAGCGAGTTCGTCATCCGCGCCGACCGCGGCGGCGTCCGCATCAAAGAGATCCCGGTGCGCGTGATCGAGAAGCGACCTCCCTCGATCAACCTCTTCAAGCGCGTGCCGAACGTGCTCAAGAACGTCGCGAAGCTGACGTACTCGATCCGCATCCGCGGCTGAGCCGGCGTTTCGTCGCAGGCCGTTTGGCCTTTTTCGCATCTCTCCCCGAGCAGACGACAGGAATGCAGCGGAGGGGCGCAGGAAATGAGCGCTCGCTTTACGACGTCCAGGCGATAACGCCGTGCGGGCGCGCCGTCTCGGGCGTGGCACGCGCTCTGCTAGGCGGAGCGCGAATCGCTGCCGCCATTCCAGGGAGGGGAAACTTGAAGCTGGCCCGCAAAATCATCGCGCTGCTCCTGGCGACCTTCTTGGTCCTCTTGATCACGCTCGGATACTTCGAGACGCTTCGCGCTTCGCGCGACTATCGACAGCTCGTCACCGCAGACCTGACGACCACGGGCCGCTCGCTCAGGCCAGCCTTCCGCGAGGTCTGCGGAGTCGAGGGGGTCGACCGCGCAGTTCAGATCGTCGCCCGCGGCAACGAAACGCCGAACGTGCAGATCCGCTGGTCTCCGTTCGACCGGCTGGATTCCACGGACCTCTCGGCGGCCCAGCGGGCTACGCTGCTCTCCGGCAGCGAGGTCACGACCACCGGGAACGGAGAGGGGAGCGCGCGGGACCGGAGGCTCCACGTCTACGTCCCCGTCCCCGAAGCGCGGGGCGCGCTCGTGGTCTCGCAGGCGTCCACCGCGGAGCGGGCCGTCGTCGAGCACGTCGTGCAGGATCAGATCACGCTCGCGACCGCGGCGGTCGTGGGCGCTGCGCTGCTGTCGGTGCTCGCGGGGCTGTTCGTCGTGGGGCGACCGATCCAGGCGCTCGTCAACCAGGCGCGGAGGATCGGGGCGGGCCACTGGTCCGAGCGGCTCACGCTCGATCGGGACGACGAGCTCGGCGAGCTCGCGCGCGAGATGAACGGGATGTGCGACGAGCTCGAGCAGGTGCAGAGACGGCTCGAACACGAGGCCGAGGCGCGCGTCGGCGCGGTCGAGCAGCTCCGGCACAGCGACAGGCTCCGCACGGTGGGCACGCTGGCGTCGGGCGTGGCTCACGAGCTCGGCACGCCCCTGTCGGTCATCGCGGGCCGCGCGAACATGATCGCCTCGGCGCAGGAGACCGAGCACGCCGACTGCGCCAAGAACGCCGCCGCCATCGTCACGCAGGTGAACCGCATCGCCCACATCATCCGCGGGCTGCTCGATTTCGCCCGGCGCGGCCGCGCGGAGAAGGTGCGCCTCGATCTGCGGGAGCTCGCCCAGCGCACCGTGGAGCTCATCGGACCGCTGGCCGTGAAGAAGCGCGTGAGCATCAGCCTCGACGTCGGGGACCAACCGCTCCTCGCCCACGTCGACGTCGCGCAAGCCGAGCAGGCTCTCGCGAACCTCGTCGTCAACGGCCTCGACGCGATGAAGGGCGGCGGCGGCGAGCTGACGCTCCGCACGCGCAAGGTGCGCGCCCATCCTCCGCACGGGCAAGACGCCGACTACGTGCAGGTCGTCGTGCGCGATCGGGGCGTGGGCATCTCGGGAGAGCACCTCGCGCACGTCTTCGAGCCCTTCTTCACGACCAAGGACGTCGGCGAGGGGACCGGGCTCGGGCTCTCGGTGACCTACGGCATCATGCAGGACCACGCGGGCTTCATCGACGTCGAGAGCAAGCTCGGCGAAGGCAGCACGTTCGCCCTCTATTTCCCGTCCGCGGCCTGACCACGGCTCAACCCATCCACCCAACGCTCACCATGCTCACGTCACAGGTCCTGCGAGCACACGTGCAACGCCCAGATGGCCAGCATGGCCAAGGAGAGCGCGGGCGTGGTGCGCTCTGCGGGTGTGCGCGGCATCCCGCCGAGCAGGGAGACCAGCCCGAGCCCCGCAAACACGAGGCCGACGGCGTGCAGCTCGGGCAGCGCGGCCGGCTCCAGCGAGGGCCCGCGCGAGAGCTGGAGGTAGAGCACGGAGCCCATCTCGAGCAAGGCCGACGCGGACGCGAACGCGAGGCCGAGCAGCGAGAGGACGGCCGCTGGGCGGAGCGGCTTCGCGTGGTTCCTGACCCAGGTCACCCATCCCCAGGTCACCCAGGCCGGGAGCCCGCCCAATACCAGTCCCATGAACAGCACGTTCAGGGTCGCGAGCATGTTTTGGCCCCCCCAGAGCCGTCATGCGATGCGCATGCTCGTCCAGGTGCCGGAGATTCCCGCGGCGACACGACCGAGCACGAACACGATCGGCGCGCCGCAGTTGTCGGACGCGCGCATCAGCAGCTCCACCTGCGCGAGGTCACCGTCGGCGCATCGATGATTGCCCTCCCACCGGAGGTCCTCGGTGCCCGTCCACTCGGCGAACGAGGTGACGAGCCCGGGCACCTCGGCGGGATCCGCCACCAGGTCCGTCAGTCGCATGCCGAGCAGGCTCTCGCGCGAGTAGCCGTAGGCCGCCACCGCGGCGTCGTTCACGTCGAGCATGCGCAGGGTACGCTGATCGAGCGCCCACATCGGCAAGCGCGTGTCGACCAGCAGCCGCGCGGGCGGGCAGGGCTCCGCCTTCTCGGCCTCCGCCTGCTCGTCGAGCACGGTGACGAGCACCAGCGACGGGCCGCCCTGCGCGTCGTCGAAGGTCGTCGCGAAGCACGCGAGCGACTCGCCGTCCTCCCGGCGGGTCGTCCAGCCGCGCTCGCGAGGGGCGCCCGGGTCCAGCGCGGCGCGCGCGATGCGCCCGACCTCGTCGACGAGCTCGGACAGCGCCCACCACGCCCCGCGCCCGAACTGGAGGTTGCACGCAGCGATGTCGCCGCCCCGCGCGTCGAGCAACAACGTCAGCGGCCGGGCGAGCGGCCGCGACGGCCGTCGGCACGCCGCGAGACCGGGCCCGCGTCGGCCGGTCGTGAGCTCGGTGGCGATCTCGGTGAGCCTCCTTCCAATGCGCGACAGGTCGCCGTTGGGCACCGCGGCTCGTACGGCGTTCACGTCGCTCGAGCCGATCGCGAGGGGGAGGATTGAGCTCATGCGCCGAAGTTGGCAGGCCCGCGCGGTGCTCACCATCCTGAATTCCGGTGAATTGTGTTCCAGGGATTCGGGACGATAGAAAAGCCGTCGCGACACGCGGGAAACGCGCCACATCGCGGTCCTTCGCTTCTGCTACGCTGCGACCGTGCCCGCTTCCGTCACGACGGACGTCGGCAAGCTCTCCGGCAGAGCTCGCCGCATCGCGAATTACGCCGCCATCGCGATGCTCGCGCTCGCCGGTTTGACGGTCGTCGGCATCGCCGCGTATTTCGCCGAGAGGGCGGACCCGTGGTCGTGGCGCGGGCTCGTCGCGATCGCCACGGTGCCGTTCTGCATAGTCTGCGCGGGGTTGCTCTGGAAGATGCCCACGCGCGAGAACGCAGGCGCTGCGCTCCTCGTGATCGGGTTTTCGCTCGTGCGCGTCGGGCTCCCGAGTGAGTGGACCAGCTCGACGCTCGTGCTCCTGCTCGTCACCGGTGCCGCGGCCGCTCCGGTCGTGTGGGCGGCGCGGACGCTGCCTCACTGACCGCGCCACGCGGCTCCGGGAGCGCGGCGCCGCGTAACCGCGGACGGGCGGCCCGCGAGTCTGCTAAAAGCCCCAGCCGATGGCGACAGAGACCGCGACGACCAACGGGGCGAGCGTGCCGACCTACGAGGGCCCGGTGCCCGGTCAGGCCTACGACGTCGCCGTCATCGGCGGCGGGGTCAACGGCACCGGCGTCGCCCGCGATCTTTCGTTGCGTGGGCTGTCCGTCGTGCTCTTCGAGCGCAACGACTTCGCGTTCGGCGCGAGCGGCAACTCGAGCGGCATGATCCACGGCGGCGTTCGCTACCTCGAGAGCAACCCGAACGTCACGAAGACCTCCTGCCGCGACTCCGGCTACATCCAGCAGATCGCGCCGTTCTTGCTCTTTCGCATCCCCTTCTTGATGCCGGTCGCGGCGGGCGCGAAGGGGCGCGTGATGCTCGAGCTCATCGACGCCTACTTCCGCGCGTACGACACATACCAGCCGCTCAAGCACAGCGAACGTCACACGCGGCTCGACGCTTCGGACCTGAAGCGACTCGAGCCGGGGCTCGTCGGCGACGCCTCCGGCGGCGTGACCTTCGACGAGTGGGGCGTCGACGGAGCGCGGCTCTGCATCCTCAACGCCACCGACGCCGAGGAGCACGGCGCGAAGCTCCACGTCCACACGACGCTCGAGCGGCTGGCGCGCGCTCCCGGCAAGGACAAGGAGCGCGGCTGGGTCCTCGTCGCGCGCAACCAGCTC
>DATIQP010000959.1:0-2868 GCA_035470765.1 Polyangiaceae bacterium
GAGAAAGTCGCGCCAATCTTCACGGTGCAGCGACGAAGGCTGAGGGCGATTGTCACGCCTTTCTCGCTGGAAAGGGCATGCACACACCCGACGCCCCTACGCTGTTTTCGCTGACCGCGGTTGCTCGGTCGCTGCGGAAGAACATGACGCCTGCGGAGCGGAGGCTCTGGCGCTGGCTTTGCCACTCGCAGCTCGGCGTGAGGGTGCGGCGGCAGCATCCGTTGCATCCGTTCGTGGCCGACTTCTACGTCGCCTCGCACAAGCTCGTCGTCGAGGTCGACGGCGCGGTGCACCGCACACCCGAGGCGAGGCGGCGGGACGTTTGGCGCGATGCGGAGCTCGCGAGGCTGTACGGCGTACGGGTGCTGCGCATCGACGCGGACCTGGTCGAACGCGACGTGTTCGCGGCGGTCGCGCTGGTGCGGGCCGCCTTGCGGTAGGCAACTAGCGCTTCGATTGACGCTCGAGGGCGTTTGACGAGACGCAGCGATAGACAGGCCTTTTCGAAGAAATTCCAGCGCTGTTATTTTCGCGCACCTCGCGCCCCCGCATGGCCGCGAGTCTACGTCGTCTTGAGCAGGAAGTGCACGTTCGCCGCGGCGACGGGCTTCGAAGGGTCCTCTTGCCAGGCCACCGTGCGGACGGCCGCGACGCGGCGGCCGTGGCGGGTGATCTCGGCCCGCGCGAGGGTGTCGACGGTGCGCGCCGAGCGCAGGTACTCGATTGTGATGCTGATGGTGCGCGGCGTCGCGAGGACTTCGGCTTCGCGTGTCTCCCAGAGCAGGCCGAAGATGGCCGCAGACTCGAGGAGCGCGCTGATCGCGCCCCCGTGCAGCGCCGGCAGCAGCGCATTGCCCACCACGTGCGGCGCCGAGCGCAGGCGCGCGAGCAGCGCGCCGGTCGGGCCCGGCTCGACGCTGATGCCGAGGAAGCGGGCGTAGGGCACGGCCTCGACCATCGGGCCGAAGTCACCGGTGCGTCGCGCGCGGTCGAGGAGCCCCGGCAGGATGCTCATTGGCTCTTGAGCGCTTCGCCGACCGGCGAGCGCCCCTCGTCGAAGATCATGAACGTGCCCGCCGAGGTCGCGATCGGGTCGGCGGGGTCGTCGTGAAAGGCGGTGGCGCGAACGAAAGCGATCTGGCGCGTGAGCTTGTAGCACTCGGCGCGAACGCGGACGTCGCGCGGCGGCGTGGCAGGCTTGAGGTAGTCGATGCGGAGGTCGAGCGTCGCGATGCGCGTGACCTCCTCGAGGCGCATGAAGACGGCGAGCCCGCAGGTGGCATCGATCAGGCCGCTGATCACCCCGCCGTGCAGCACCCCCCGATCGGGATCCCCGACGAGCTCCGCCCGGTACGGAAGGAGGACGGTGGCCTCGCCCTCCCCGAAATCGAGCGCTCGCAGCCCGAGCGCCGCGTTGAGCGGCACGGCCGCGATCATCGCCTGGTTGAGGCGCTCGAGCATGCGCGCTTTGTCTTCGGGAGACTTGCTGCTGCCGATCACTTGGCGCTTGTACCACGCTCACGGTCGTGAGGGCCCACTCGAGGTTGATCATCTCTCCCAGAGGCCAAAAAGAAGGCGTGATCACGCGCGCCGTTCGATCGACGATGAGCGAATGAACAACGCCGCGCCCCTGCGCCGCGTCGAGAACGCCGAAGCGCTCGCGTGGCTCGCAGAGAACTCCGCGCCCGAAGGCGCCTGCGTGGTGACGTCCATGCCGGACGTCTCGGAGGTCCCGCTCGATTTCGCCGGATGGCGCGAATGGTTCGTCCGCGCCGCGCGAACGATCGTGCGATGGCTGCCTCCCGACGGCGTCGCCGTCTTCTTCCAGAGCGACATTCGCGAGCGCGGCACGCACGTCGACAAGGGCTACCTCGTCATGCGCGCCGCCGAAGAGGAAGGCGCGTCGGTGCTGTGGCACAAGATCGTCTGCCGAAAACCGCCGGGAACGATCGCGCTCGGAAGGTCGAGCTATTCACACATGATCGCGATCGCGCCGCGGGTCCGCGAGGACGCGAGACTGTCCGGGCCCGACGTCTTGCCCGACGCCGGCGAGACGTCGTGGAGTCGCGGGATGGGCCTCGAAGCATGCCGCGTCGCGTGCCGCTACGTGCGCGACGAAGCGCGCGCGCGGGTCGTCGTCGATCCGTTTTGCGGGCGCGGGAGCGTGCTCGCCGTCGCGAACGCGCTCGGCCTCGACGCGATCGGCGTCGACTTGGCCATCAAGCGATGCCGCGCGGCACGAGCGCTCGTCGTCGACCGAAGCGCACGGTGACCACCGCTCGCGATGGTGCCCGAACTTCGGCGGCCGGCTCCTGCGCGTCGCGCTGGTGAAGGGGGTGGCGAGCGCCTCGCGTTTCGCCGCCAGCCTCGGCGAGCCGACCCTGGCCCCGCCCGCGCGCCGCCTCGCCCGCCTCCCTGCTACCGCTGTCCGGTCATCGAAGGTTGACCGGCTAGGGCCCCGAACGCCTGCTCGAGCCACGCCTGCCTCCGCGCGTCGTGCGCCCGCGCCTCCGGAGTACGATGCACCGCGCCGTCGACCTCGACGACCAGCCTCTCGCAAGGCGCGGAGAAGTCGACGATGCACCCGCCGAGCACCGCCTGCCGCCGGAAGCGCACGCCATCGAGGTTGCGCCCCCGAAGCTGGCCCCACAGGAGCGCCTCGCTCTTGGTGGGCGCCTTCCTCATGCGCCGAGCGAAGGTGGTGAGGAGAAAGAGCGAGGGAGCGTCGTTGCCACCCCACGCAGCAACGAACCCAACGCCGGCGAGCCACTGCGGCGAGCGGCCCCCCCGCGCTCGGCACTCGCGCCCTGACTGACATCTCGTCCCCTCGGTGTCGGCGAGGGTGTACGCCGTCAACACGGGGCCGAC
>DATIQP010000960.1:0-4669 GCA_035470765.1 Polyangiaceae bacterium
GCGCGCGTGGACGCATCGCACCCTCGCGCAGCACGACAAGGAGCCGGGCCGCGCGCTGCTCGCGGAGATCGCCGAGCTCGGCTGGGACGACGTCTCGGGGGCGTGCGTCACCGGCCGCATGGGCCGCCTCGTCGATCTGCCGCGCATCCCCACCAAGCAAGCCGTCGCGACGGGCTTTCGCCACCTGTTCGGCGCCGAGCCCGCGACGATCGTCACCATCGGAGGGCACGGCTTCTCGGTGCTCGAGCTGCGCTCCAGCGGCGCGGACGTCTACCGCGAGAACTCGCGCTGCTCGCAGGGCACCGGCAACTTCCTTCGCCAGCTCGTCGCCCGCTTCGATCTCGAAATCGAGCAGGCCAGCGCGCTCTGCGAGGACGTGCGCGATCCGGCGCCGCTGTCGGGCCGGTGCCCCGTCATCCTGAAGACGGACATGACCCACCTCGCCAACAAGGGCGAGGGCAAGGACCGCATCCTGGCCGGCTTGTACGACGCGGTCTGCGAGAACGTGCAGTGCCTCATCAAGCCGGGGATCAGCCCTTCGCGGGTGCTGCTCGCGGGAGGCGTGAGCCGCTCGAAGCGCGTGCGCGAGCGCTTCCGCGAGTTCCTCGCCCGCCACGAAATGACGCTGATCGAGGTCGAGGGAGACGACGCGCTCTACCTCGACGCGCTCGGCTGCGCGCTGCTCGCGCAGGACCGCACGGTGCGGGTGCCGCCCGCGGCGAAGCTGCTCGCCCCCGTGGAGGAGGCGACGCTCGATCGCGTGGCGGGCCTCGCGAGCGTGCTGTCGCGCGTGCGGAGGCTCGCGGCCGGCGCGGCGCCCGATCCGGCGGTGGAGCGCGAGCTCGTCCTCGGCTTCGACATCGGCTCGACCGGCTCGAAGGCCGTCGCGGTCGACCGGGCGACGCGTGAGACGATCTGGGAGGGCTACATCAAGACCAACGGGGACCCCGTCGGGGCTGCGCAGACGCTGACGCGCCAGTTTCAGGTCTCGAGCGCGGCGCGCCACCCGGTGCTCGCCTTCGGCGCGACCGGCAGCGGGCGCGAGATCACGGGGTCGCTCCTCTCGAGCTGCTTCGGAGGCGACCGTGTCTTCGTGCTCAACGAGATCGCGGCGCACGCCGAGGGCGCGCTCTTCTTCGACCCGAGCGTCGACACCATCTTCGAGATCGGCGGACAGGATGCCAAGTACATCCGATTGTCCGAGGGTCGCGTCGTCGACGCGGCGATGAACGAGGCGTGCAGCGCGGGCACGGGCTCGTTCATCGAGGAGCAAGGCCGCAAGTTCTCCGGCATCGAGAGCATCGCGGACCTCGGCAAGGAAGCGATCGGCGCGCCCGAGGGCGTGTCGCTCGGGCAGCACTGCTCGGTGTTCATGGCGGAGATCATCGACGAGGCCGTCGCCTCGGGCGTGGACAACCGCTCCGTCATCGCCGGCATCTACGACTCGATCGTCCAGAACTACGTGAACCGCGTGAAGGGCTGCCGCTCGGTGGGCCAGGTGGTCTTCTGCCAGGGCATGCCGTTCGCCGCCGACGCGCTCGCCGCCGCGGTCGCGCGCGAGACGGGCAGCCAGGTCGTCGTCCCTCCCAACCCGGGCACGGTCGGCGCGCTCGGCATCGCCCTGCTCGCCATCAAGAACGTCGCGCTCGAGGGACTCTCGCCGCTCGACCCCGCGCGCTTCCTCGAGGCGAAGATCACCAGGCGCGAGGACTTCGTCTGCAAGAGCCAGAAGGGCTGCGGCGAGCCCGGCAATCACTGCCGCGTCGATCGGATCCGTACCGTCGTCGGCGGAAGGCAGAGCGTGTTCACGTGGGGAGGCAGCTGCTCGCTCTGGGACAAGGGCACCGGGAAGAAGAAGCTGACCGACCTCGCGCCGGATCCCTTCCGCGAGCGCGAGGCGCTGGTCGAACGGATCGTGGCGCGCGTCACGGTCCGGAGAGGGAAGCCGACCATCGCCCTCACCGACGAGTTCCAGCTGAAGGACTTGTTCCCGTTCTACGCGACGTTCCTCTACGAGCTCGGCTTCGACGTGGCGTACGAGAAGAGCTCGAGCCACAAGACGCTCAAGCGCGGCATCGAGCGCGCGAACGTCCCCTTCTGCGCGCCGATGCAGCTCTATCACGGCCTCATCGGGCAGATGGTGGAGAAGGAGCCCGACTACGTCTTCGCGCCGATGCTCCGCGACATGCCTCGCACGACGGGAAAAGAGTCGCACGCGGTCGCCTGCCCCATCGTGCAGGCGAGCCCCGACATCCTGCGCATGGACCTCGGCGCGCGCGGGCGCAGGATCCTCTCTCCCGTGATCGACTTCGGCGCGGACGACTTCGACTCGCCCGAGATCGAGGCGAGCTGCCGCCAGCTCGCCGAGTCGCTCGGCGTGGTCGGCAACGCCTGGTGGAGGCCCTACCGCGTGGCGCGCGAGGCGCAGGACGTCTTCCGCGAGAGCTGCCTCGACATCGGCCGGAACGCGCTCGCCTACGCGGAAGAGCACGGCATCCTGGCGGTGCTGGTGCAGGGCCGGCCGTACACCATCTACAACGCGGTGCTCAACTCCAACGTGCCGGCGCTGCTGCGCGAGCAAGGCGCGATCGGCGTCCCCATCGACTGCTTCCCCGTCGGCGAGGACGTGCCCACCTTCGAGGGCATCTACTGGGGCCACGGCCAGCGCAACGCGCGCGCCGCGCACGAGGTCCGGCGCACGCCGGGCATCTACTCGATCTGGTGCAGCAACTACTCGTGCGGTCCGGACAGCTTCAACCTGCACTTCTTCTCGTACGCGATGGCGGGCAAGCCCTTCGCCGTCGTCGAGACCGACGGGCACTCGGGCGACGCGGGGACCAAGACGCGCGTGGAGGCCTTCCTGCACTGCGTGCGCGAGGACCTCGCGAGCCGGGCGCCCGCACGTCCCGCCAGCGACCTCTCCGACGTCGTGCGCGACGAGCACGGGCTCGACGAGATCCGCCTCCGCGGCGAGAAGGTGCTCTTCCCGCGCATGGGCGACGGCGCCGAGACCGTGGCCGCCTGCCTGCGCGGCATCGGCATCCGCGCCGAGTGCTTGCCCATCCCCTCGCGCGACACGCTGCGGCTCGGCCGGCGCCACACCTCGGGCAAGGAGTGCATCCCGATGACGATCACGCTCGGCAGCCTGCTCGAGCGGCTCGATCGCGCCGGAGAAGCCGAGCGCTTCGCCTTCTTCATGCCCACCGCCAACGGCCCGTGCCGCTTCGGCGTGTACAACGTACTGCACCGGATCGTGCTCGAGCGCCTCGGGAAGACCGAGCGCGTGCGCCTCTGGTCGCCCTCGGACAGCGACTACTTCGCCGGGCTGCCGTCGGGCTTCTCCGCGCTCGTGATGACCGGCTTCGCGGCGTTCGACGCGCTGCAAGCCGCGCTCTTCGACGTGCGCCCCGTCGAGCGGCGCCGGGGCGAAGCCGATGCCCTGTACAGGAAGTACCTGGCGGCGCTCCTTTCGCGCCTCGAGGCCGCGGGCGGCGCGGATCTCTCGGCGGCGACGACGCTGCTCTCGATCGCGACCGGGCGCCTGTTCGGCTGCGCCGAGCTGCTCCGCGACGCGGCGCGCGACTTCGCCGCCCTCAAGACCGATCGCGAGGTGCCGACCGTCTCCATGGTCGGCGAGATCTACGTTCGCCTCGACCCGTTCGCGAACGACTTCGTGATCGACAAGCTCGAGCGCCGAGGCATTCGGGTGCGCTTCGCGCCCTTCACCGAGTGGCTCGAGTACACCGATCACATGGCGGCGATGCGGGGCGAGAAGAAGAACTGGTTCGGCGGCAAGCTCGAGACCATCGTCCAGCAGCGCATCCTGAGCCGGACGTACGCCATCGTGGCCAAGGAGCTCGGGTGGCGACCGCGCACGACCGTTCGAGACTCGCTCGACGCGGCGCGTCCCTACGTGCGCGACGAGCTCGCCGGCGAGGCGGTGCTGACGCTCGGAGGGCCCGTCCACGAGCACGCGCAGGGGCTCATCGACGGGGTCGTCAGCGTGGGGCCGCACGAGTGCATGCCGAACAAGATCGCCGAGTCGCAGTACTTCCACGTGGCGGAGCGCCAGGGCCTCGCGTCCCTCACGATTCCGATCAACGGCGACGCCGTCGATCCGGGCCTGCTCGACAGCTTCGCGTTCGAGGTGCGCTCGCGCTTCGAGAAGCGAACGAACCAGGCGGCTCCGGAGGCGACTCCGGTGAAGGCTCCCTCCCCGGCCGCCGCCGCTCACGCGCACGCGCCGGCGCCCGCGCGCGTTCGCCTGCGGGTGGTGCAGTAGGGACGCTCACGGGCAGTGCACGCCGGCGGCGAGCAGGTTCGCGGGCGAAAACGGGTCGGTCGCGTTGACCGCGGCGAGGTCGACGCTCGGGATCTTCGTGCCGAGCGCGGCGTTGAGGGCGTCGATCACGAAGCTCGCGAGGACCGCGTAGCCCGTGTCGGAGAAGTGCATGTGATCGAGGCTCAGGAGGCCGCCGAACTTGGCGCCCGTGAGGTGCACGCCGTTCACGTCGACGCCGTTGGTGAGGATGTTCGACGCCTCGGTCGCCACGTCGAGGACGTGCACGTTCGGAAAGCGGCTCGCCGACTGCGCGAGCGCGGCGTTGTACGCGGCGACGATCGCCTGGACGGCGGCGATCTTCGCGTCGAAGCTCGACTCCGTGTCGAG
>DATIQP010000961.1:0-1958 GCA_035470765.1 Polyangiaceae bacterium
CGCCGTGTACCCCGACGACCAGGCCCGCGACAAGACGCTCACGGTGATCTTCCACCTCTGGGTGAACGTCCCCAAGAGGGCGGTCGCCCTGAGGGATGCCGCCGAGAGCTTGCTGCTCTCCAATCCCGGGCCTGGCGCTCGCCTGGCGCTCCACTGGGGCCTCGGCATCGCGACGTATCCGTTCTTCTACGACATGGCCGACTCGGCGGGGCACCTCCTCGCCATGGAACACAGCGTCTGGCTCGCCGAGCTGCGGCGACCGCTCGGCGCGCGCTGGGGCCAGGGTCCGACGGCCACGCGAGCGGCGGAGCGCATCGTCAACAGCTGGGTCGACTGGGGAGCGCTGCGCGAGACCGACGCTCGCGGCATCTACGCCGGCCCTCGACGGGTGCCGTTGTCCGGGGAGCTCGCGTCGTGGATGGCCGAAGCCGTCCGGATAGGACGCGACGCCGAGCTGCCGGCGTGCGGGGCGCGCGCGGCGCCGGCGCTCTTTCCCTTCGAGCTCCGAGGCTGATAAACCTGAACGTCGCATGAAGCGGCTCGGACGCTATGAAGTCCTCGCGCACATCGCCGAGGGAGGCATGGCGGTCGTGTACGCCGGGCGCGTCGCCGACGACCCCTCGCAGCTCGTCGCGCTCAAGGTCATCCGGTCCCAGCACGCGCGCGACGAGTCGTTCGTGAAGATGTTCCTGGACGAGGCGCAGATCACGTCGCACCTCGTCCACCCGAACATCATCCGGGTGCACGAGCTCGGGCTGGACGGCGACCACCACTTCCTCGCGATGGAGCTGGTCCTCGGGCAGACACTCGCGAGCGTGCAGGAGGCCGCCCGCGAGCGCGGCGTGACGATCCCCTACGAGGTCGCGGCGTGGATCGGCGCGCGCGTGGCCGACGCGCTGGACTACGCGCACCACCTCGAGCAGCGCGACATCGTCCACCGCGACGTCAACCCGTCGAACATCATCCTCACCTACGAGGGGAGGCCGAAGGTCATCGACTTCGGGCTCGCGCGCGCCGCCGACCGCATCGCCTCGACGACGCACGGCGTGGTCAAGGGCAAGCTCGCGTACCTGTCGCCGGAGCAGGCGCAGGGCAAGAAGGTCGATCGCCAGACGGACGTCTTCGCGCTCGGCATCACGATGTGGGAGCTGACCACCGGGCGGAGGCTCTTCAAGGCGGACGACGACGTCTCCACGGTGAAGCGCATCCTCACCACCGACGCGACGGACCCCACCACGGTCGCGGCCGACTATCCGCCCGAGCTCGCGGCGGCGGTGATGCGCGCGCTCGCGCGAGACACGAAGGAGCGCTGGCCCACGGCGAAGGCCTTCGGCGAGGCGCTCGACGCGTTCGTCGCCGACCGGGTCGACGAGGCGCGGGTGGCCAAGCTCCTCGTGACCTTGTTCCCTGCCGACCGGGCCCGCACGCCGTGGGAGAAGGCGATCGAGACCGTGGCGCGCACCGCGGCGCGCGGGGACGGCTTCCTCGCGTGGGACGACGGCGCGCAGAAGATGACGTGGTTCCAGCTCGAAGGCGGCGCGCGCGAATCGATCGGGACGACGACGGCCGACCTGGGCGCGCTGCTGGAGCGGCGCACCAAGTCGGACGACGCCGTCACCGCAAGCCGCGCGCTCGTCGAGCTGGCGGTCGCCGCGGAGGTCGAGGGAGACCGGAGGGCGGCCGCGGCGCACGCGCGCGCCGCGCTCGCCAAGGACGCGAAGGCGACGGCCGCGCACTGGCTCCTGCGCCGCGTGCTGCACGATCGCGCGAAGCCGGAGGCCGCGCTCGAGCACCTCGACGCAGAGCTCGAGGCGGCGACCACCGAGCCCGCGCGCGCCGACCTGCACGCCGAGCGCGCCCGCCTGCTTGCCGCCGCCGGCGTGGCTGGCGAGCGCGTGCAGGGCGAGTACGAGCGCGCGCTCTCCTTGCGCGCGGGCCATCCGGCCGCCCTCGCCGGG
>DATIQP010000962.1:0-17550 GCA_035470765.1 Polyangiaceae bacterium
CCGTGAGTCGATCCGCGGCGACCCGTTCGAGCCTCGACCGGATCGCCGCGGAGCGCACGTGCGCCTCTACGTGACGATGGTGTAGAGCACGGCACAGATGGAGCCGAGACCCGCGCGGATGCGCGGGTCGACGCTCTCGACGTAGCCACACGCAAGGGCGATATCGAGCCAGGAGCCGCTCTCCTTCGCAGAGCCCAGCGCCCGATGGTAGAGCGTGTGCCGGTTCTTCCCTCTCGAGTAGCTGCCCTCGGCGATGCAGCCGCGACACCCTTGCTTGCATCTTGCAACTGCTGCGCGTGATGCGGATCGTGCCGCCGAATCTCGGCGATCACCGGCCGAAGCAGCCGAATCACCTCGAGCGCCGTTTCGTAAATTCGCAACATGGAGACTCCTTTCGCCTTCACTCGCGAAGGCAGGCCCCCTCCGGCGCCGCCGAGCACGTCGCCACCATCGCCGACGCCGAGCGAGCCGGCCCCTCCCCCGTCTCCGTCTCCGTCTCCGTCTCCGTCTCCGTCTCCGCCTCCGTCTGCGACTCCGTGATTGGCCCCCCGCCGGCCCCGACCTGGCCCAGGCCACTCCCCTCACCGCCAACTCCGCGAAAACCACTCACACCCCGATGGCACGAGGGCTGCAAAGCCTCTCGCCAGCGGCTGGACGGGCATGCGGCGACGATCCCTCGAACATACGACCCTGGGTGCGGTCGAATCAGGATCAGGCACGTCGTCCCGTCCAGCCGCACACTCTCGAGGTCTCACGGAAGCGCGCGCGGGTCCGCCAGCAGCGCCCCGACGAAGCGCGCGCGCAGGTAGAAGCCCCGCGGCACCGTGGAGACGAGCTCCCCGTCGCGCCCGGGCGCCGCCGTCCGCACGCTCCCCGTGGCGGCCTTCGGGCGCAGCTGCATGTAGCCTCCGACGTGCGCCGAGAGGCCCTCGATGTCGCCGATCGCGATGCGCCCGACGATCTCGTCGAAGTCGTCCTTGAGCGCGCGCTCTTGCTCGGCGGTGGGCGACCACAGCACCGCGGGCCGGATGCGCCGCTCCCCGGCCAGCTCCATCACCGGCACGAAGAGCACGCGCGAGAGCTTGCGGCGCACCCACGACGTCTCGAAGCTCGCGCGCTCGGCGTCCATCAGCCCGAACGCGCAGACGAACGTCGACTCGAGCGGCCGCCCGTCCTCGCCCACCGGCACCGTCTTCAGCTCCACCTCGAGCTCGGGGAAGTCGAGCTCGGCCGCGGAGCCCGCCGTCGCGCCGAGCGCCCGCTCGAGCAGCTCGCCGACCTTCCCCTTCGTCCTCACCGCGGCCCCTTCCACGGAGAAGCCGACGCGCCCGGCCAGCTCGTCGATGTTCAGGCCCGCGAGCGCGTGCGCGCGGGCGAGCAGCTCGTCGATGGAGGTGGGCGGCGCAGGCATCGACCTCTGCTATCGTCTCTTCGATGCAGCTCCGCAAGGTCTTCGTCGCCGTGGGCCTCCTGCTCGTCGGGGCCCTCCCGCTCGTCGCGGGTCGGGCCGAGGCCGGGGCCGACGCGGGCGCGCCTCGCGAGACGCGGCTCTACTCGCACGACCCGCCGCCGCTCACCGAGAAGACGCAGTGGGTCTTCGATCTCCGCTACGACAAGGGCGATCTGTACCTGCTGATGATCCGCAAGATCGACATGCCGGCGCCGATGACGACGCCGCGCGCCAGCGGGCGCTTCGCCCTCGAGCTGACCGAGCACGGCGCGCTCGTCGAGCGCGTGCGCTTCGATTTCCCGCTCATGGCGGTGCCGGACGACGACGCCGGCGTGCAGATGCTCGCGAAGCTGCGCACGCGGATCGGCGTGTTCTTCCCGGCGACCAAGCGGGGCGACAAGCTGGAGCTCGTGGACCGCGCGAATGGGCAGCGTTACGTCATGCCATGGCCGCCGCGCGAAGGCGTACAATCGCCGGACGGCGGCACGATCGCGCCCGCCGCGCAACCCGACGGAGGCTGACATGCGTTTGGGGTCGTTGCGTCTCGCAGTGCCGTTGCTGGTCGGCGTCGCTTGCAGCTCGACGCCCGCGCCCGCACCGGGCGATCCGCTCGACTTCACGCTCGGCATCAAGGACACGCCCGCCTGCGCGCTCGACTGCAGCGGCACATGCCCCGAGGCGACCGCACCCTGGCAGTGCCCCGCCCTCGCCGACTGGGCCCAGGTCCCGCACGATCCGAGCACGTGCGGCGGCTTCGATGGCAAGACCTACCCGCCCGTCGTGCAGGGCAAGTGCACGGCGACCGATCCGGCCGGGGCGGCGCTCGAGAAAGCGCAGATCGTCAGCAAGCCGTTCATCCTGCCCGACGGGAGGCGCCTCGATCCGGCCGGCAACGAGCTCGTCTTCGAGACCGACGGCGGCTTCCCCTCTTCGCAGATCTGGATCCCCAACACCCGCTTCCTCGTGGTGAGCGACTACGGCTACCACACCGAGGCGCTCCGCGTGATCGACACCGCGCTGCTCAAGAGCGGGACTCAGGGCGCCGAGGTCGACCGCGTGGCGTTCAACCCGCCGAGCGGCGTGGACTACGGGCTCGCGTACGTCCCCGCGACGAAGATCCTCTACTCGTCGAGCGCCTCCGACGTCTCGAAGGTCCTGGCGTACGACTTCGACGAGACGACCGGCAAGCTCACTGCCGACGCGGCGAGGGACATCCAGCTCCCCACCGGCACGCTGCCGAGCGCCATCGACGTCTCGCCCGACGGCAAGACCATGCTCGCCGGGCAGGCGCAGGGCACGGACATCTTCGTCCTCAGCCTCGACACGGCCACCTACGGCCAGCAGCTCGGCCTCGTCGCCGCCGGCAACAAGGACCTCTACGCGCTGCACTTCGACCCCAGCGACGCGAGCGGCAACACGGCCTACGCGACGATGTGGACCGGCGCCCTCGACTTCAACGACACCTCGAAGATGAAGCTCCTCCAGATCGACGTGGCGAAGAAGAGCGCGTCGGTCATCGCGGTCGGCAAGTCGCCCCAGGAGCTGATCTTCCTCGACGCACGCTGGATGCTCGTCGCAAGCTCGCTCTCGGACTCGATCTCGATCGTGGACCGGTCGGCGGGCTCGGTCGCGGGCGAGGTGAAGGTCGCGACGCTGAACGGTCCGAGCCCCACCGCGCTCGCCTACGACCCGAGCCTCAAGCGCCTCTACGTCACCCTCGCGGCGGACAACGCGCTCGCAGTCTTCGACGTCGACACCACACAGACGCCGCCCACGATCGCGCCCGCCGGGACGATCCCGACGGCCTGGTGGCCGACCGCGGTCAGCGTCGACCCGACCGACGGCACCGTCTACGCGCTCACGGGCCGCGGCCACGGCATCGGCCTCGACGCGACGGCGTACCCGGACACGAGCGCCGCCAACGCGGCGCTGCGGATGGCGGGGAGTATCGAGGCTATCGCTCCGCCGGACGCGCCCACGCTTGCAAACTACACGCAAACGGTGGCCGCCCAGAACGCGGTCGCCGCCGAGAGCGGTTACCCGACGGTGCAGTGCAATGGCGCCCCGTACGACTTCCCCGTCCCGCTCAAGCCCGAGGACGGGGCGAGCACCAGGATCAAGCACGTCTTCTTCATCGTCCGCGAGAACAAGACGTTCGACTACATCATGGGCGCGACGCCGGGCGTCGACGGGGATCCGAGCCTGATCCTGGCGCCCGGCAACATGGACGCGATCTACCCCAACGCGTTCGCCATCGCGTCGCAGTTTGCGCAGATGGACAACTACTACATCGACGCCGAGCAATCGATTCAGGGCCACACCTGGACGGTCTTCGGCCGCAGCACCGACTACGCCGAGCGGCGCTGGCTCAACATCTGGGGCCGCGCGCAGTTCGGAGTGACATCGCAGCCGGGCGTGGGCGAGGAGACGACGCCGGTCGAGGGCAACGTGTTCGAGTTTCTCTCGAACAACGGCGTCGGCGTGCAGAACATGGGCGAGTTCGTCGGCGGGCTCGGCGCGACGCGCGACATGCACTGGCCGGGCGGCACCTCCGACGGCCAGGTGCCCGACACGACGGGCGCTTGCTACGCCTCCGCCCGCCTCCGCGCGACGTGCGATCCGAAGGACTTCACCTACGTCTGGCTGCCGAACGATCACACCCACGGCCTGGCCAAAGGCCTACCCAACCCCGCTCTCTACATCGCGGTCAACGACGAGGCCACGGGCATGTTCCTCGACGGCCTGTCGCACTCGCCGTTCTGGGCCGACAGCCTGTTCATCGTCGTGGAGGACGACCCGTCGGAGGGCGGCGATCACGTCGACGTGCACCGCTCGATCGCGTTCTTGGCCTCGCCGTGGATCAAGCGCAACTACGTGAGCCACGCGCACTACCACCTGTCGTCGATCCACAAGCTGATCAGCGACATCTTCGGCAAGCCGTACCGCAACGACACGATCGCCAACGCGCCGCTCCCGCTCGACCTGTTCACCTCCACGCCCGACTACACGCCGTTCACCTACGTGCCGCGCAAGTGGACGGACCTGAGCTGCAACCCCAACGGGACGAGCAACTCGAAAGAGGCGGACCTCTGGGACTTCAGCCAGCCGGACAACCAGCCCGGGCTGGATCAGCAGGTCTGGCGCGCGCTTCACGCGCTGCCGCCTCATCCGGTGCGGTGACGTAAACGTGACCCCCGGCCGATGCGCGACCCGACCCGCGGCCTCACGATGATGACGTCGAGGTCGTGATCTCGGCGGCGAGCTCCGGTCTGCGGGAGCGCTGCTCGTACAGAGCGCCCCAACCGAGAGCCGAATGTCCCCTGGTCCAACAGCGCCGCAAGAGCGCTCCCCGCTCCGCCACATCCCCACGTTCTTCGTCCTCGCCGTGCACGCCGGCGCGTTCTTCGCGCCGCTCGTGTTCACGTGGCACCTGCTCGTGGCCGCGCTCGCGAGCTACGTGGTGCAGATGTTCGTCATCACCGGCGGCTACCATCGCTACTTCTCGCACCGGTCGTACAAGACGAGCCGCGTCTTTCAGTTCGTCCTGGCGTGGGTCGGCGCGAGCACCATGCAGAACGGCCCGCTCTGGTGGGCGAGCTGGCACCGCTACCATCACCGGCACGCCGATAAACCGACCGACGTGCACTCTCCGGTGCTGCGCGGCTTCCGGTACGCGCACATCGGTTGGGTGATGGACGGGACGCACGACCGGCCGCCGCTCGACAACATCCGTGACTTCACGCGCTACCCCGAGCTGCGCTTCATCGACCGGTTCTCGTGGCTCCCGGTCGCCGTGTTCGGCGCCGTCACGTACCTCGTGGGCGGGCTCGGCGCGCTCTTGTGGGTGTTCGCGCTCGCCACCGTCGCGAGCTTCCACGCGACGCTCTTCATCAACTCGCTCGCGCACGGCCCGGCGAGGCGCCCTCGCCGCTACGACACCGACGACTCGTCGCGCAACAGCCTGTGGCTCGCGCTGCTGACGCTCGGCGAAGGTTGGCACAACAACCACCACCGCTTCATGAGCGTGGCCCGGCAGGGCTTCCGCTGGTGGGAGATCGACGTCACCTACTACATCCTCAGGGCGCTCTCGCTCGTGGGCGTCGTGCGCTCGCTTCGCCAGCCGCCCGCGTCGGCGCGGCTCGCCCCTCGCCCCGCGACGCCCAGGCCCGCTCTGCAACCGGGGTAGCCTCGTCGAGATGCCTACGACGGTTTGCCTACTGCGCGGCGGTGGAAGAAGGCGCACAGTCGAGCCATGTGCTCCGCGCTCCGCTCGCTCGCGTCCGTGACCCTGGCGCTGACGGTCGCAACCGCCGCGCGGGCCGACGTGGACGATTTCGGTGCCAAGCTGCCCGACCGTACGCGTCTGACACTCGCGGTGAGCTTCCCGATCCCCTACTCGGTCGCCGCGCGCAGCGGCACGGCGAGCGCGAGTAGCTGGGTCCCGGCGTTCACGTTCGAGACACGAATCCACCACGGTCACCACGGAGCGCTCATGGCGGTCGGCGGCTTCCCGCACGCGGAGCCGGGGCTCATCTTCGCCGGCTCTCCGCAGGTGACGTACTTCGACCTGGCGTACTCCTACGCGGCCACGTCGTCGCAACGCCTGCGAGGAACGACCGGCGCGGTCTCGATCGAGATCGGTCCGTCGCTCGGGATCGTCGGCCCGACGTACACGCATGGCACCCAGGACTGGAACACGGTCATCACCGGCATCGACGTCGGCGATCACCTTACGCTCGGCGGGCGCGTCTCTACGCACTTCGACCTCCTGTTCGGGCCATTCATGCTGGGCCTCGTGCTCGGCTACCGGGGCGGCATCCCGACGATCGCGGACGCCCGCGACAACTGGGAAGGTGTCCTGTTTCTCGATCTCGAAGCTGGCTTCGCGATCGCGCGGTGACTACTTCGTGTAGCCCCGCAGGCGGTACACCGCGCGGCCCGTCCACTCGCGCACGGCGCGCTCGCTCTCGAGGAAGTGCTCGGCGCGCGGCAGCCAGGTTCCCCAGCGCTCGCCCCGCGGGTAGCTGCGTCGGTCGACGGCGAGCGTGTCGAAGCCGACGCCTTCGGCGCGCATGCAGCCCGCGGCCCGGCGCATGTGGAACGCGCTCGTCACGAGCAGCACCTTCCGGTCGCCGCGCTCGCGCAGCAGGCGCGCCGAGTTGACCGCGTTCTCGTGGGTGTTGCGCGACGCGCCTTCCACCACGAGGCGCGAGCGGTCGATGCCCCAGTCGGCGAGCTGATCGGCGATCACCTGCGCCTCGTTGACCGGCGACGAGTCGAGCAGCGCGAACGAGCCCCCGGAGAGGATCGCGGTCTTCACGCGGCCCGTGCGCAGGAGATCGTAGGTCGCGAGCATGCGCTCGACGCTCTCGTTGTAAGCCCGCGGGCTGCCCGGCCCCGCCATGGCTCGGTCGTCGACGAGGCCTCCGAAGAGCACGACCGCGTCGTACGTCGTGTCTTCGTGCATCGTGGTCTCGTCGGGCGTCTCGAGCGAGCGCTCGAGCGCATTGGCGACCGGCTCGGCCGACAGCGCCCAGAGCAACCCGATCGCGACGACGGGACACGCCCGCCTCCATCGCGGCAGTGGCTTGCCGCCGCGCCAGCGCCGTCCGAGCGCCACGAGCACCATCGCCCAGACGATCGGCTCGACCAGGAGATCGAGCGTCTTCGACAGCACGTAGAACACGCGCGGACCCTACCGGAGGCACGCCGCTCGATCCAGCAGCGCGGGCTACGGGTGCAGGACGAACGAGGCGGCGGTCGTCGCGTCGACCTGCTTGCCGGCGAGGTCCACCCCGTTGGCGTGGAGATCGAAGGCCAGGATCGCGTAGTACTCCTCCGGCGTGAGCGACCCCGGCGCGTCGCCGGGCATGTTCTTCACGACGAAGGCGGCCACGTCCGCCGCGGTGTGGAAATCCACCGCGCGCTTGGCGCCTTCACGCGGGTGCAGAGGCAACGCTTCCTTGCCGACGACCGGCGGAGCGTGCTTGTCGTTCGCGTTGCCTTGGCCCTTGTCCCCGTGGCACTCGGCGCAATACTCGCCGTAGAGCTTCTGACCCCACTCGACCTGGTTCGCAGAGTGCGGCGCCATGGCTTCCTCTTGCGGCGTCATGCGGTGGGAGCATGCGAGGGCGAGAGCGAGCAGCGGGGGAACGAACAGGATGGATCGCATGGTGCCGCCACCTAGCAAGCGAGGTGCCAGCCGCCCGTCCGCGCGCTTTCGAGCGATGACACGCCGCGACGACACGCAGCGAATGCAGGCGTCGTTGGGATCCGCGAACGACCGAAGAGTCGTTCGGGGCGCTCGCGCTAGCGCGAGCGATTGCGGGCGTAGATGAGGACGATGGGCACGCCGTCCTGGGCGACGACGTGGACCGGCGAGCGCGTCCCGTAGACGACCCAGATCCCGTACTCGACCTCGGTCATGTGCAGCTCCCAGTGCAGCAGCGCGATGTCCGACTCCTGTGGGCTGTTGACTCCCCGCAGGTCCGATCGCACACGGTGCTCCTCGGTCATGCGCGCCCAGCTGTCCCACGCCGTGTCGTGCATGAAGACGCGGGCGCCGTGAGGCGCGTTGGCCTCCAGGTAATCGGCGTTGGCGCTCTCGGTGGTGTATCCCCAGAACTGCCGGTTGAGGCCGAGCGTCGCGCCGCCCGCGGTCCCACCGACGAAGGGCACGTAACTCGCGAGGCCGAAGGGGTGCGAGTGGGCCGTCACGACCAGCGGCGCGACCACCATCGATGCGGAGACGCCGGCGACGCCGAGCTTCTGCCCGATGCTCGACCACGATCCGAACGTTCGCCGCGCCGCCGTGAGGATGACCTCGCCCCCGCGCCCGGCGAGCAGCGCCAGGAAGGGATACGCCGGCAGCCAGTGCTTCGTCCCGCCGAAGATGGGCGTCTTCGCGAGGAAGAACGGCCCGACCGCCGCGAGCATGGAGAGCACGATGAGCAGGTCGGTCGCGGCCCGATCCGGCAGGATGCCGGGGCCGCCGAGGATGCTGCGCAGCGCGTGGCGCACGCGCTCTCCGAAGCCGACCAGCATGAGCGCGACGGTCGTCGTGGGCACGGTCGCCAAGATCATGACCGGCATGTAGCTCTTGGGCGACGGCGGGCCGAAGTAGTTCTTACCGAGAAACTCGATGTTGTAATACTCGTGGTGCAGGTGAAAGCTCATGTACTCGCTGATGCGAGGCATGGTGTCGTTCCAGAGCCACGGCCACATCGCGACGAAGACGATCGGGCCGATGACCAACATCGAGACGACGCTGAGCGGAGCGCGGAACTGCCCGCGGCGCACGTCTGAGAGGATGTCCTTGCGCTGCACCCAGAACGCGTGCGTGACGAAGACCGCGGGCAGGATCCACGAGTTGTGCTTGGTGTCGAGCGTGAGGCCGTACGTCACGCCAGCGAGCAGCGCCCAGCCGAGGCCGCCCTCCTGGATGGAGCGCCAGTAGACGTAGATCGACAACAGCCACATCGTGGCGATGGGGACGTCGAAGCAAGCGAGGTGCGCGTTGTAGAAGACGCGCGGCATGAGCGCGAAGAGCGCGGCGGCGAGGAGACCCGCCGGCCGCGAGTAGGCGCGCGCGCCGAACAGGTAGGTGACCCAGACGCCGACGCCCGCGAAGCACATCGTCGGGAAGCGGAACGCCGTGCTCGCATCGGCGAACCAGTGGTGCTTCGTGTAGAGGTAGGTGTGCGAGAGCGCGAACAGGCTTTTCACCAGCGCGGGGTGCTCGTGGTTGGTCGCCCAGATCCCGTCGATGTTCTCGCGCCGGAAGGCCTCGGCCGGGTGCTCGAAGAGCATCTCGAACCAGCGGCCGTAGTCCTGCGCGGCGTGGAAGTAGAAACCCTCGTCGCGCGCGAAGCCGAGCTCGCGGGCCGTGGCGAGCAACCACGTCACGTACACGACACCGAGCGCTAGCCCGACGAGCTGATCCCTGCCGTCGATCCTGGCGTCCCTGGCTGCGGGCCGGAACATGGCCGAGCAAGCTATCACGAAAGCAGCCAACGCCATCGACGGGCGCCCACAAACGCAGTACGAAAGCGCTTCGGTGCCACCACATGGCCGCGGAAACCACCCCGAAGACGAGTGAGCCCGCCCCGGCCAAGCCCGCCGAGCGAGCCCCGGTCTCCCGCGCGCGGCTGTGGGAGCGCGCCAGGCCGTGGTTGTTTCTCGCCATCCCCGCGGTGGGTCTGACGGAGCTGGGCCTGCACCTCTGGCAGACGCACGACGTCGTACCGGAGAGCGATTGGCGGGCGGCCAGCGCCGCCGTCGCCAAGCTGGCACGGCCCGACGACCTCATCGTCTTCGCACCGGACTGGACCGATCCCCTCGGCCGCATGTACTTCGGCGACGCCCTCATGACGGCCAGGCGCGTGGGGCGCGCCGAGGACGAACGCTTCGAGCGTGCCATCGAGGTCTCGGCGCACGGTGGCCGCGACGGCGCGCTCGGCGCGTGGCCGGTGAAGGAGGAGCAGCGGGTCGGCGCGCTCACGATCCGTGTCCACGACAACCCCCACCCCCTTCACATCCTCACGGATCTCGTGGATCGCCTCGCGCCGGCGACCGCGGCCGTCTTCGAGCTCGAAGGCGGGACGGAGCGGCCGTGCCCGTTCGCGGTCGGGGCGGGCTCCGCGGGACAGGTCGGCTTCGGCATGGCCACGCCGGGCGCGCGGTTCTCGTGCGGGCAGAGCTTTGCCGGCGAGTCGATGCTCCCGGAGTATCCGGACTACGTTCCGCGCCGCGTGATCTACGCATCCGCGCCGGGCAACCGCGGCGCTGTGCGGATCCGCTTCGCCCACGTCAAGCTCGGCGCCTCACTCCGCGGCCACCACGGCATCGCCGTGCACCAGGAGCGCGACCTGACCGGGCCGAGCGTATCGCTCACGTGGTCCATCGGCGATCGGGTCCTCGGCACCGTCGTCCACCACGACGGGGACGGATGGAAACAGTTCGAGCTCGACACCTCGGACCTCGCCGGCCAGGAGCTCGACGTCGTCGCCGACGTGACGTGCCCGATCGCCGGGCGCCCGTACGGCTTCGAAGCCATCACGCTCTGACGGGCGGTCTACGGACGCACGCCCCAGGCGAACATCTGCGCACCGATGGGCACGCGCGCGAGCCTCCGCTCGAGTCCGCGGAGGCGGGCGAGCGCGTGGGGGAAGAACACGATGAAGTCGCGATGCACGTCGACGAAACCGGCCGAGCGAAGCAGCCGGGGCAGCTCGAACGGCCCGAGGAGGATCGCGTCGTCGTCGAAGCGGCACGCGGCGACCGCGCGCCGCGTGAGCGGATTGAGCGGGTTGTGCTCGAACACGAAGAGCGTCCCGCCGGGGACGAGCAGCCGGCTGACGCGCTCTAGGAGCGCAGCTCGCTCCGCGACCGGCACGTGGTGCAAGACGTTGGCGAGGACGACCGCACCGTAGTGCGCGGCCGAGAGATCGGCCTCGCGGTGGAAGAACTCCGCCGCGGGGACCAGCTCGCGCGCGCGCCCGATGGACTTGCTGGACGGGTCGTAACCGTGCACGTCGCGATAGGTGGCAGCGAGGTGCCGCGTGAGCAGCCCCATGCCGCACCCGTAGTCGAGCACGACATCGGAGGCGGCCGGCGGGCGCCACGTCCGCAACAGGACCCGGCACTTGTACTCTGCAAAATAGTCGGGCCCCTCCCCGCTGGCGCGGACGCTGTCGGCGAGCAGCCCCTCGTAGTCGGCGGCGTAGTGGTCGAAGCCTTCGGACAGAGTGTCGCCGAGCCTATCGATGATCTCGCGTCGACCGCAAGGGGACGTGCGTGTAGAGTCGGCCCCCGCATGCGTTGGCCCACGCTCCGGGCGCCTCGACCATCCACGGTGTTCTACCTGCTCGTCGCCATCCTGGCGTCGGCTCCGGCTTGGATCGTCCGCCATCCGCCCCTCGAGGACTTGCCGTTCCACCTCGCCACGCTGCGCGTGGTGCACGACTACGGCAACCCGGACTACGGCTTTCAGACCGACTTCGAGCTGAACATCTGGCACACGACGTACGTCCTCTACTACCTCTTCGGTGGCGCGCTCGCGTACGTGCTCGGCGTTTACAAGGCGCACGTCGCGATGATGTGCCTGTACCTCGGCGGAACGCCGCTGGCGATGCGCGAGCTCTTGCGCGCGTTCGGCAAAGACGAGCGGCTGTGTCTGTTCTCGGTGCCGCTCGTCGTGAACGTGATGTTCATGATGGGGCTGCTCCCGTTCGTCGTCGGCATCCCTCTAATGCTACTCGCCATCGCTGCGACGGTGCGCTGGTTCGAGAAGCCCACGCGCGACCGGGCCATCTGGCTCGGCATCCTGAGCGTCGTCCTCTTCTTCGCGCACGTGTTCCCATACGCCCTCTTCGGCGTGGCCTTCGCCGCGATGTTTCCGTGGGCGCGGCCGAGAGAGTGGTTGCGCGCCGGGGCGCCGGTCGTCCCGTCGCTCTTCTGCGCGATCTGGTGGTTACGGAGCTCTGGCACGAGCAGGACGTCAGGACAGGCCCTGGCCCTCGGCACGCCCGCGCCGCTCGATCAGAAGCTGACGGGGGTGTTCGGCTGGTCGATCGACATCTTCAACGACACGACCGACGAGAAGTGGTTCGTGCTCCTCGTCGTCGTGGCGCTGATCTCCATCGGCCTTTCGCAGGGCGATCCCGACCGCTCGAAGGCCATCAGCCGGCCTTATGCGGCCTTGATCCTCGCGAGCCTCGCGGGCTACCTGCTGCTCGGTGACCACCTCGGCGACATCTGGCTCCTCGGCGAGCGTTTCCCCGTCTTCGTGCTGCTCTGCTCGATCCCGCTGCTGCGCTTTCCTCGCGGCTGGCGCGGCTGGGTGGTCCTCGCCGGGGTACTCTGGGTGGGCGTCGGCTCCACGGTCAACGTCTGCCGGCACTTCATCAAGTTCGAGCTCGACGAGGTCGGCGACATCGACGACGCGATCGCCTCGATGGAGCCGCGCAAGCGCGTCTGCGGCCTCATCTACGACAAGGGGTCGAGCATCGTGCACTACGCCCCCTTCTTGCACTTCGTCTCCTACTACCAGGCGGAGAAGGGCGGCACGACGATGTTCTCGTACGCCAACTACCCGCACTGGCCGTTCCACTTCCGCGAGGGCCACTACCCGCCGCCCGGCCGCCCCGCCCGCCTGCGCTGGGAGTGGACGCCCGAGCAGACGCCCATCCAGGAGATCTACCCCTACTACGACTACGTCCTCGAACGTGGCACCGGGTTCCGCCCGCCGCAGGGGACCTACCACGTGACCTTCCACGGCGATCACTGGACGGTCTGGTCGCGCGACTGAGGACGCTCTAACCTCCTGCCGCGATGCAGCTGCCGCTTCGCCTGCTTGTGGGCTTTGGTGTCGTCGCGCTCGCCGGCTGCCCCGAGACCAACCCGGACGACTTCCCCGCGCCGAGCTCGCCCTGCGCCGATTTCAGCACCCCGCAGGGCTACGTCGACGCGCTCAAGTGCGACGACTACAAGTCGTGCGCGTTCTCGTGCACGTGCGGGGAGCCGGCCAAGCCGTACCAGTGTCCGGCGATGCAGCCCTGGAACGCGATGACGCACGGCCCGTCGTGCGGCGCGTTCGACGGCGTCACCTACCCCACGCCAGTGCCGGGCGCGTGCACCGCCACCGCGCCGGGCGCCGACGCCGTGCGCCCCGCCGGCCTCGATCTCTCCGTGCCCGGGCGCTACCACCTCGGCGACGGGCACTTCATCCAGCCCGCGGGCCACGAGCAGATCGTCCACGGCACGGACGTCACCAGCGCCTTCCTGGTCGACATGGTGCTCGTGCCGGGCACGCGCTTCGCGGTGCTCGTCGACGCCGGCGTCTCCGACAACGCGCTCTACGCCGTCGACCTCGACAAGCTGGCCGCCGACGCGCCCGCGCTCGTCAGCGACGTGCGGTTCGCGTCGCCGCTCCGGATCGACTACGGCCTCGCGTTCGTGGGCCCGAACGAGCTCTACGCGTCGGGCGCCGGCAACGGGAAGCTCTTCGCCTTCACCATCGATCTCTCCACGGGCACGCTCGCGCGCGACGCTGCGAAGGACGTGGACCTCGGCGAATCCACGGTGCAGAGCTCGCCGAGCCGCTGGTACTCCGGCGGGCTCGCGCTCACGAAGGATCCGACGAAGATGGTCGTCGCCCCGACGACGGTCGAGGGCACGGTGCGTCTGGTCGACCTCGTCGCGGGGACGTGGAACGACATCGACGTCTCCCCCGCGCGCGAGTTCTTCGGCGTCTTCGCCGATCCGAACGACACCGCCGGCAACACCTACTGGGTCACGACGTACGACACGCGTGAGCTGCTCCACGTCGACATCGCGGCCAAACAGGTCACGAGCCGGTACAAGACCGGAAAGAACCCGGAGGGCGTGGCGATCACCGGCAAGCACGTGCTCGTCGCCAACAGCGACAACGACACGATCAGCGTCTTCGACGGCGTGACCGGCAGCGTCGTGCAGACGCTCGACCTCACCGGCGGCGGAGGCCTCACCGGCCTGCAGCCCGGCGTGCTCACGTACGACGCGGCGCACAAGCGCGTCTACGCCACGCTGTCGGGAGTGAACGCCATTGGCGTCTACGCGTACGACGACACGCAGAGCGCGCCGCTCACCGTGATCGGCGAGATCCCCTCGGCCTGGTGGCCGACGGCGATCCGCCTCGAGGCCGACGGGAGCCTCGTCGTCGCGACGGCGAAGGGCCACGGCACCGGCCCGGCGACCGGCACCGACACCTGCCCCGATCTCACCAAAGGCTCCGTGCAGCTCCTCTCGCCTCCGCCGACCGATCAAGAGGTGCAGGCGATGACCGCGGTCGTCGCCGCCTCGCGCGCGAAGACGCCCAACGAGGGCTATCCGACCGTCAGCTGCCCTTCCAACACGGTCTACGACTTCCCCATCCCGCTGACGAACACCGACCAGCCGAGCATGCGAATCAAGCACGTCGTCTACGTCGTGCGTGAGAACAAGACGTTCGACGCGATCTTCGGCGACGTGACCGGCGTGAACGGCGAACCGCAAGACGTGCTCGCTCCGGGGCGCATGGACGAGCTCTGGGCAAACGCGCGCGCCATCGCCAAGCAGTTCACCCTCTTCGACAACTACTACATCGCCGCCGAGCAATCGCTGCAGGGCCACATCTGGACCGCGTTCGGCCGCAGCACCGACTACATCGAGCGCGCGTGGAGCTCGGAGTGGGGCGGCAAATCGCGCCTCCCGAAGGCGGGCAGCGACAGCGTGTTCGGCCAGCCCGCGGAAGGCTCGCTCTTCGCCTGGGCCGAGCGCAGCGCGCTCCCCTATCAAAACATGGGCGAGGTCGTGGGCATCGGCGCGCAGAGCTTCGACTCGTCGTACCCGGGCCTCGTCTACAACAACGGCGTGCCCGACACGGAGAAGGCCTGCTACATCGCGGCGCGGTCACGCGCGCTGTGCGACATGAAGCCGCTCACCTACGTCGTCTTGCCCAACGATCACACCAAGGGCAACGACCCCGGCGCGCCCACGCCGGAGATCATGATCGCCGTGAACGACGTCGGGACCGGCATGATCCTCGACGCGATCTCGCGCTCGCCGATGTGGGAGAACACGCTGGTCATCGTCACCGAGGACGATCCGCAGTCCGGGCAGGACCACGTCGACGCGCACCGCACGCCGCTCTTCATGGCCTCGCCGTGGATCAAGCGCGGCTACGTGAGCCACGACAACCTCGGCACCGCGTCGCTCCACAAGCTCATCGCCAACATCTTCGCCAAGCCCTACCAGAGCGAGAGCGTCGCGAGCGCCGCCATCCCCTTCGACGCGTTCACGAACACGCCGGACTACACGCCGTACACCTTCAGCCCGCTGCAGACCGAGGTCTCGTGCAACCCCGTGAAGGACTACATCGGCCCGCCGCGCGACTGGTCGCTGCCCGACAACCAGCCGGGGGTCGATCAGGAGGTCTTCCTGCACTTCAAGATGCCGAGCCATCCTTGAGGAGGTTCTGCATTCTGGCGTGCCTCGCCGCGACCGGCTGCGGCCGCTTCGAGGGGGAGATCGACATCGACGAGACCTCCGGCGGCTCGACGACGCACAACGTCTACGAAGCGAAGGGCGGCCACCTGCGCGCCGGCCAGACGGGCAAGGCCGACTACAGCATCTTCGAGTCGGGCGGGCGCACGTACGCGGTCAACCACGCCGACCGCGAGGTGCTCGTCATGGACATCAAGCCGGCCCGAGTCAGCGCGAGCAACCGCGTCACCAAGACCGCAGCCACCGAGACCATCGCCGGCCACGCGTGCACCGTCTGGAAGGTGGAGCTCGAGGACGGCGAGAGGGGCGAGGTGTGCGTCGCCGAGGACCTGCGCGTCGGCGGCCAGCGCGTGGACATGTGGTTCCCGCGGGTGCCGGAGAAGGGCCTGCCGCTACGCGGCTTCTTGCAGGACCGCGAGGGCAAGCGCGTGCGCGAGCTCGTGGTGACGAGCATCCAGCCGAAGCCGATCGACTCGTCGCGCTTCGAGCTGCCGAAGGACTACAAGCGCGTCGACTGGGACGAGCTGTCCAAGAGCCTGCGCCGCTGACGCGCGTGGTCGCGCAAGGCTCGGAGGCGAGCTAGAATTGGGAACGAGGGGCACTGGTGAGATTGCAGCACGTACTGTGGGCGTTGGTCGGATTTTGCAGCGCGTGCGGCGCGCGCAGCGACCTCGGTGGCGGCTCCGGCGGAAGCGCGGACGCCTCGACCCCGTGCGCGACGCAGCCGTGGATCCTCTTCGACTACGCCGATGGCTCGACGGGCACCTCCAACATCTACGCGATGCACGCCGACGGCTCGGCGCTCCACCCGGTCGATCTCGGGGGCAACCGAGGTAGCTGGCCGTCGATCTCCCCCGACGGCACGAAGTTGCTCTACGTCGAGATCGCCAATGACGGCGAGACGATCGTGCTGCGTGATCTGGCCACCCACGCCGAGCACACGGTCGCGGACGGCTCGTATCCCACCAAGGCGGCCATATCTCCGAGCAACGCGCTGATTGCCTACGGTGACCAGCAGGACCTTCGCATCGTTTCGGCCGATGGCACCGGCGATCACGTGCTCGCGCATGGGGACGTGTCCGGATGGTGTGGCTATCCGGCGTTCTCGACGGACTCGTCGACCGTCTACTTCGCCGCAGGCTCCAAGCTCGAGTCGATTCACGCGGACGGCTCAGCGACGCAGGCGCTCACACAAGACCAACCCACGTCGAACTACGGCGCCCTTGGGTGGGGAGGTTCCCTCTCGCCAGACGGAGCACGCCTCGCCGCGCCGTTCGTGTGCGGAGTGCTGCAGCTTCGCGTCCTTCCGGTGGCGTCCCTCCCGGGCGATCCGTGCGCAGCGGGAACGAAGCTGGCGGAGATGGCCGCCGGCTTCGCAGCGACGTGGGCCGCTCCCTCGTGGGGGCCGGGGGACGTCATCGCCTATCACGACGGCAAGGACGTCTTGCTGGTGGGTGCGAGCGGCGGAGCGTCGACCAACATCACGTCCAAGTTCACGAACACGAAAGGTTGGGCCGGAAATCCGGTCTGGGCGCCCGGGTGCGCCGGCCTCTGACTCCGTCTCCGCCTCCGTCTCCGCCGCCGTCTCCGTCTCGGCGGAGCCGCTGGGGCGGCCCGCTCCCCCTCCCTCTGCCTTGTGGATCGAAACGTGCTCGCGGCCGTCCAACGAGATAGAGTTGGACCCACATGAGCAATACCGTGACGGAGGGCCCCGAGCGGCTCATCGGTGTCGAGATCGGCGGAAAGTACAAGATTGTCCGCATCCTCGGCGAGGGCGGGATGGGCTGCGTCTACCAGGGCGAGCAGAAGCTCGGCGCGACCGTGCGCAAGGTCGCGATCAAGACCCTCCACGAGCACCTCTCCCACGATCCGCAGATCCTCGCCCGCTTCGAGCGCGAGGTCGGCACCGTCGCCGCGCTGCAGCACCCGAACACCATCCAGGTGTTCGACTTCGGCAAGATGGACGACGGCACGCTCTACATCGTCATGGAGTTCGTCGAGGGGCAGAGCGTCGCCGCGGTGATCGAGCGCGAGGGACCGATGGACCCGGCGCGCGTCGCGAAGATCCTCCAGCAGAC
>DATIQP010000963.1:0-4200 GCA_035470765.1 Polyangiaceae bacterium
TGCATGCGGTCGTTTCATCGCGTCGCGTTCGTGGTCGGCTCGCTCGCTGTCATCGCCGTGGTGGTCGCCCCGACGGGCGCCGAAGCTCAGGCGCCTGCGCCGCCGCCGAGCCCGCCGAGCTGCGAGTGGGAGATCGAGTACTCGCTCGCCGCGAACCTCAAGCTCACCGAAACGCCGATGGGCGAGGGCGACGGCATCTACCCGATCGGCCCCGGCAAGGTGGTGCTGCGCTGGCAGAACCAGAACGGCCAGCCCGGCGGCGCCGTGAAGATGGTCGAGTACAAGATGCGCGAGTACTTCACCATCAAGTCGAAGACGCTCTTCTGGACGACGACCGTCGTCACCGACACCAACACGGCGGCCACGCCGAACGCGTGCGCGGTCGCGGCGGAGGGCTCCCTCGACGGGGCGCGCAACCTCCGCTGGCGCACGCCGGTGCGCGGCTACCGCACCGACGGCACGCTCTCGTGCGAGGGCTCGCTGTGCGGCAAGTTCGGCGCGCCGCCGCCGGGGCAGTCCCCGCTGCACATCGGGCCGAACCCCGTCATGTTCAGCCCGTTCGTCTTCACGGCGGACATGAAGACCTTCACGATGGCGACGACGCACGTCTCCAAGACGGACATGCCGAAGCAGACCGGCGAGATCGCCCTCTCCGGGCGCGAGGTGCGGCGCGCCTGCGTGCCGATCGCCGTGTGCGGGAAGTGAGCTACTTCACGATCTTGATATTGAAGTCCGCCGTGCCGAGCGCGCCCCAGAGGCGGAGCCACAGCGGCATGTAGCTCTCGGTGCCGCGCGCGGTGGTGATGTCGCCGAGGTCGAGGACGTCCTTCCAGCCGAACCAGCCCTTGAGGATCTCCGCCACGCGGCCCTTCGCGGCCGGGTCGTTGCCGCTCATGAAGACCGTGTGGTCTCCGCCCGCGACCTTGCCGGGGTCGACCATGAGCTCGCAGTTGATCGTGTTGAGCGTCTTGACGACGTGCGCCTTGGGAAACTCTTTCTGGATGCGCTCGGCGAGCGAGTCGGTGTTGCCGGCGAAGAGCGAGGGCGGCATCCCCTTGGAGAAGTCGAGCGGGTTGGAGAGGTCGACGACGAGCTTGCCGTCGAGGTTGGCCGCGCCTGCGGCGCGCAGCGCTTCGAGCGCGCCGTGGCCGCTCGTGCAGTTGAAGACGAGCTCCCCGAAGGCGGCGGCGTCGGCGAACGTGCCATGCGAGGCCTTCGCGCCCTCCTTCTTCGCCCAGGACGCGGCCTTCTCGTTCTTGGCGTCGCGCGAGCCCATCTTCACCTCGTGGCCGAGCGCCACGAGCTTGCTGCCGATCGTCTGACCCACCATCCCCGTCCCGAGCACTGCGATCTTTGCCATGGTGCGACTCCTTGGTGACGCGTGTCGGCCCAACGTAGCCAGCTCTGCCGTCGGCGCAAGGTGCTGGCGCACCGCGGCGGGCGATCACCCCACGTCGGCGCCGCCGCCGGCCTCTTCGAGGGCCTGGGCGCGAGGCGTCCGCGCCGGATCGTCGGCTGCGAAGACGAGCGTCGCGACCACGAACACCGCCCACATCGCCGCGAAGTGGTACAGCATCGCCGGCCCGCCGTGCGACGTCATGATCGCGCTGGAGATGGGCGGCCCGAGCAACATGCCGCCGGCGTAGCAGGCGTTGTAGATCGCGTTGGCGCGGCTGTAGTCACGGGGGTCGGCGACGTGGCCCTGCAGCGCGAGGCTCACCGGGGAGATCGACGCGAGCGTCGCGCCGGCGACGAAGATCGCGGCGCACATCGCGGTCCACGACGACAGGTAGACGAAGCCGAGGATCATCGCGATGCCGATGGACGCGAGCGCGCCCATGACGCGCAGGTGTCCGAGCCGGTCCCCGAGCCGCGCCGCGATCGTCGAGAACAGGAGCATCCCGCCGGCGAAGAACGCGGTGATGATCGTCGTGTCGCGCTCGGCGACGTGCTTGGCCTCGATGAGGTAGAGCGGCAAGAACAGCACGACCGAGGCCTGGAAGTACCCGTACGAGAACGTCGCCAGGCACGAGGTCTTGATGCGCCAGAGCAGCGCGGTGGCCGGCAGGCCGGAGCTCTCTTGCTCGGTCGGCGGGGCGGCGGCGGCGCGGTGGGCCGACGCATCGAGGCGCGCCGCGACGAGGACGAAGGCCATGAGCGCGATGCCGCTCGCGGCGAAGAACACGTGCTCGTACTCCACGAACAGGACGAGGCCGCGCGCGAGGCCCGAGCCGAGGACGTAGCCCACGGCGATCGCCATGGCGTACAGGCTCATGACGAGCGCCTTGTGCGCCTTGTCCGAGCGGGCGAGCAGCACCGTCTCGCACGCCACCCACACCCCGACGCTGGAGGCGCCGTCGAGCGCGCGGACGGCGCCCGCGCCGAGGTAGGTCGTCTGCAGCGGGAAGAGCGCGACCGCGGCGGCGTACACGAGCAGGCACCCGAGCAGCGTCGCCTTCGCCGAGAGCCGCTGGACCAGCGCCCCCGCCGGGATGCTCATCGCCACGATGCCCCCCGCGAAGCAGATGGCGAGCGTCCCGATCTGGTGCTTGTCGAAGTGAAGCTTGGCGAGCTCGAGCGGCGTCACGGACAGCGAGGCGCCGTAGGCCGTGCCGAGCAGCAAGATCGTTGCGTAGACCAGGCGGACGTTCCTGTCGAAGGCGAGCAAGAGGGCGACGCTAGCTCGCGGCGGCGCGAGCGTCGAGGCGGCATTGCGGGCCCGGCGAGCTTTCGGCACAATGCGCGCGTGATCCTCTCCCTCCTTGGCCCCGACGCGTACTCGGCGGCGCGCCTGGCCAAGCTGCTCGCGTCGCCCGAGCTCGAGCAGAAGAACCGGGGCGTCGCCGCCATCCAGGCGCGGTACGTCCACCTCGTCGATGCGAGCGAGCCTCTCGACGGCGAGCGGCGCGCCATCCTCGAGAAGCTGCTCTGGTACGGGCCGCGGCGCGCCGTTCGGGGAGACGAGGAGACGACGCTCGAGACGGGCACGCGCTTCGTCGTGCCCCGCGTCGGGACGATCTCGCCGTGGTCGTCGAAGGCGACCGACATCGCGCGGGCGTGCGGGCTCGCGGCGGTCCGGCGGATCGAGCGCGGCGTCGCATGGACCGTTCGCGGCCCCGTCGCGGACGAGGGCGCGCTCCGCTCCGCGATCTCGGACCGGATGACCGAGACCGTCCTCACGAGCCTCGCAGAGGCCGAGCGCCTCTTCGCGCAGCACGAGCCCAGGCCCGTGCGCACCGTCCCGTTGCTCGCCGGCGGCCGCGCGGCGCTCGAGGAGGCGAACGGCACCCTCGGCCTCGCGCTCGCGAAGGACGAGATCGACTACCTGGAGCACGCCTTCCGGGAGCTCGGCCGCGACCCCACCGACGTCGAGCTGATGATGTTCGCTCAGGCGAACAGCGAGCACTGCCGGCACAAGATCTTCAACGCGGAGTGGGTCGTCGACGGCGAGGCCAGGGCCGACTCGCTCTTCCGCATGATCCGCCGCAGCACGGAGGCGACCCCGGCCGGCGTCCTCTCGGCGTACCGCGACAACGCGTCCGTGATCGAGGGCTCCGAGGCCAACCGCTTCTTCCCCGACCCCGGAGGCACCTACCGCGCGCACCGCGAGCCGGTGCACGTCCTGATGAAGGTCGAGACGCACAACCACCCCACGGCCATCTCGCCGTTCCCGGGCGCGTCGACGGGATCGGGCGGCGAGATCCGCGACGAGGGCGCGACCGGTCGCGGCGCCAAGCCCAAGGCCGGCCTCGTCGGCTTCAGCGTCTCGCACCTGCGCATCCCCGGCGCGGAGGAGCCCTGGGAAGCGGGCGGCGTCGGCCGCCCCGACCGCATCGCCTCGCCGCTGCGGATCATGATCGAGGGCCCGCTCGGCGGCGCGGCGTTCAACAACGAGTTCGGCCGGCCCGCGATCTGCGGCTACTTCCGCACCTTCGAGCTCGCCGTGAAGACGCCGCGCGGCGTCGAGGTGCGCGGCTACCACAAGCCGATCATGCTCGCGGGCGGGCTCGGCAACGTCCGCGCGCCGCACGTCCAAAAGGGCGAGATCCCCGTGGGCGCCGCCCTCATCGTCCTCGGCGGCCCGGCGCTGCTCATCGGCCTCGGCGGCGGCGCGGCCTCCTCGCTCGCGCAGGGCAGCTCGCACGAGGACCTCGATTTCGCCTCGGTGCAACGCGACAACGCCGAGATGGAGCGGCGCTG
>DATIQP010000964.1:0-6232 GCA_035470765.1 Polyangiaceae bacterium
CGCGCTCGCGCCCGGCGGCGCGTGGATCGCCTGCGGGGCCCCGCCGCACCCCGGCATCTTCGCGCTCATGGCGGCGGTGGTCACCTGGCTGCTCGGCTTCGACGTGCTCTATTCGTTGCAGGATGCAAGCTTCGATCGCGAGCACGGCCTGCACTCGATCCCGGCACGCTTCGGGGTCACGGGCGCGTTGGTCCTCAGTGCGGCGTCCCACGTCGTGACGGCGGCGTGCCTCGCGCTCACCGGCGCCCTCCTTCACCGAGGCGTGCTCTTCTTCGTCGGGGTCGCGGCGGTCTCGGGGCTGCTCGTCTACGAGCACGCGCTCGTGGGAAAGGGCGATCTCCGCAAGATCGACAAGGCTTTCTTCGACGTGAACGCCTACGTGAGCGTGGCGTTCTTCGTCACGAGCCTGCTCGACGTCTTGCTCTGAGCCCGGGCCGAGTCCGCCGATGGACGGAAACCCGCGGCCCCGGCCATCGGGGGGGCATGGGATCCTACGCGCGCGCGGCGAGCGTTCTCGGCGTCGCCTGCGGAGCGATGCTCGCGTGCGGCGGTCTGGCCGCCGACGACACGACGGGCGACGCATCCAGCGATCACACGCTCGACGCCAAACACCTCGACTCCGGCCTCGGTCTCGGGGACGGCGCCGCGGACGGCGCTTCCTCCGAAGCGGGCGTCGCTCCTTGCCCGCTCTCCCCGCCGAAGGTGGGTGATCCCTGCGCCGCGCCGCAGCAATGCGAGTACGGCCCGAGCTTCCACCCCGAGTGCGACACGATGGTTCAGTGCACGAGCGGCGGCACGTGGGCGCTCGAGTGGGACGGGGTCACGAGCTGCACGTTCACGGACCAGGGTTGCCCCGCCGTGCTCGCCGACATCGACTCTCCCAGCTGCCCGAGCCAGGGAATGAGCTGCAATTTCGGAGACACGCAGTGCGACTGCGTCGGCGGCTGCGGGGGCGGAGCGCAGCTGCACGGCGGCGCGCCTTTGGGTCAGTGGAGCTGCGTCACGAAGGACGGCACCGGCACCTGCCCCTGGCCTCGGCCCCGCATCGGGACCGCGTGTGGGCCGACGGACTTCGGGTGCGCGTACGCGGCGGCCTGCTGCCCGGGGTGGAACATGGCCTGCACCAGCGGCGTGTGGCAGGGCGTCACTGCTGGGCCGTGCCCTTGAGCCAATAGCTGCTAGCATCGGAGCCACCATGGGGAAGCGATACTTGGGCGTGGTTGGGGCTTGCGTGGTTCTTTTCTTCGCCTGCGGCACCAAGCCTACGGGTTTCGGCACCGACGGCGGCTCGGGCGACGGGTCTAGCCTCGACTCGCCCTTCTTCGGAGACGTCACCAGCGACGGCGCCGGAACCGTCGACACGTGCCAGAACGCGGCCGCGGCGAAGTCGTACGTCGGGTGCGACTACTGGCCGACGGTCACCGGGAACAACGTGTGGTCCGTGTTCGACTTCGCGGTGGTCGTCGCGAACGCCGGGGCCAACCCCGCGGACGTCACCATCACCGGGCCGAACGCCTTCAACAAGACCGGCACCGTCGCGCCGGGCCAGCTCGAGAAGTTCTACCTGCCGTGGGTCAGCACGCTCAAAGGCCCGGACGCGGACGCCTTCGGCTCGGCCACGCCGATGACCGCCTCGGTCATCGCCCACGGTGGCGCGTACCACGTCGTGAGCACGGTCCCGGTCACGGTCTATCAGTTCAACGCGCTCGAGTACGCAGGCCAGGGTGGGCCGCCGAACAAGGACTGGAGCTCGTGCCCCGGCACCACCAGCGGGCTCGGCTGCTTCTCCTTCAGCAACGACGCCTCGCTCCTCTTGCCCAGCACCGCGATGACCGGCAACTACCGCGTCATGGGCCAGAGAGGCTGGACGGCGAGCGGGCAGGACGTCATGGGCCCGTACTTCGCCATCACGGCCACGCAGAACGGCACGAGCGTCACGGTCAAGACGAGCGCCGCCGCCAAGGTCCTCGCGGGCGGCACCATCCCCGCCCAGACCGGCGTGGGTACGTTCACGATCTCGATGAACGCGGGCGACGTGGCCGAGATCGTCGGCGCCGTCGGCGACACGGACGACTTCAGCGGCTCGCTCGTCCAGGCCACGGCTCCGGTCCAGGTCATCTCGGGCATGCCCTGCGTCAACCAGCCCGAGGACGTCGCGGCGTGCGACCACGTCGAGGAGTCCGTCTTCCCCGCCGAGACGCTCGGCCAGCACTACGTGGTCACGGTGCCGACGAGCCCGCTCGGCAACGTCGTCGGCCACATCGTGCGCATCTTCGGCAACGTCGACGGCACCACGCTCACCTACAGCCCCAGCAAACCGGCCGGCTGCCCCGCCACCATCAACGCCGGTGAGGTCGTGGACTGCGGTCAGGTCGCGCAGAACTTCGAGGTCACAGGCAACAACGCCTTCGGCGTGGGCAGCTTCATGCTCGGCGGCCAGCTGGTCGACCCGACCGGCGGCGAGGGTGACCCGTCGCAGAGCTTCGCGGTCGCCGTGGAGCAGTACCGCAGCGCGTACATCTTCCTCGCACCGAGCGACTACGACACGAGCTACGTCGACATCGTCGGCCCGCCCGGCGTGACCGCCACCGTCGACGGGGCGAACGTCGGCGGCTTCACGCCCATCAACGGCAACTACTCCCTCGCGCGCTACAAGCTCGGCGCGGGCAACAACGGCGCCCACACGCTGGCGGCTTCGGCTCCGGTCGGCATCCAGGTCATGGGGTACGGGCAGTACACGAGCTACCAGTATCCGGGCGGGTCGAACCTGTCGGCGATCGCTCCTCCCCCCGTGAAGTAGCCCGCGCGGTCAGCTCCCGCCCGGGCGGCGCTGCAAGTCGGCCACCACGCAGAGGTGATCGGAGGCTTGCGAGGTGCCCACCTCGAACCGGACGAACCGGAGCTGGTCGCTCGCGAGGATGCGATCGATGCGCATCCAGGGCGATCGCCTCGCGGTGGAGGGGAACGTGTAACCGAAGCCGCTTCCAGCCTTCACGAAGCCGTCCTGGAAGTGCGAGAGATGACGGTGAAGCACGTAGCTCAGGTCCGGCAGGTTCGTGTCGCCCCCGATGACGACGGGAAGCGACTCCCGCTCGGCGCGCTGCGAGAACGCTTCGACCTGCGCGGCACGGACCCGACTGTTCTCCAGCATCGCCGGCGCGCTGGCCCCCGTGAACAAGCGCCCGGAGAGGATCTCTCGACGCAGGCCGTGGCCTCGGATCTCGTGGAACGCGAACCGCGGCGAGAGAGGGTGCACGTCGTAGACCGCGATCGGTCCGAGCGGAGTGTCGATCGTCTGCGCGATGTAGCGCGGTGAGCGCAGCTTGCCGTCGATGGGTAGCTTGTCGGGTTCGAAGGAAGAGAGGATCGCGTACCGGGTCGCCAGCAAGAACTGGCCGTTCAGGGTCACGCTGGAGTAGCGCGCGCGCATCTCGCGCTGGAGCACCTCCTGATCGCCGATCTCCTGCAGCAGGACGACGTCGGGCTCGTAGCGGTCGATCTCCTGAACGACGTGGTCGGTTCCGCCGTAATCGGAGTTGACGTTGTAGCTGAGCACTCGGAGCCGCGGCGCGCTCGGGTCCGCCGCGGCTCCCGGTGACGGAAGCGTCAGACCCATGAGCGTGAAGACGACGAGGAACGCCGCCGCGGCCTGCGTCCACAAGAAGCGTCGCATCTTGGAGGCGGCCAGCGCCAGGACGAGCAGAGGCAGCGGCGCCGCGAAGCCCAGCCGTGGCAGGTAGAGCGCCACGCCGGTGACCCACCAGCGCTCGCCCCCGAAGCGCAGGGCGAGCGCGACCAAGAGCAGCGCGACCGGGTATGCAATACCGAGGAGCAGCACCACACGGCGGCGGCGCTTGCTGGGACGAACTGGCACGACCTCATGCACGGCGACCCATGAGTTGCAAGCAACGTTCCGACGCGCGCCGCGAGAAATCGCGCCCGGAGAACGCAAGCGATGCGGTCCACGACCGTGCGCGCGCGAGGCGTTCGCCGTGGATTCGAAAAGGCCGTCAGGCGGTCAACGACACAGCATCATCCGCGCGCACGACGGGGGGCCTCCCGGTTCGCCGCACGGCTCGTTGCGTGCGTCATCGATGCACTGCGACAGCGCGTACGGATCAATGCCGTTGGCGCAGAGCTGTCCGGTGAGCTTCTGCCGATGGGCGCTGCGCACGTCGCTCACGCACGCGTCGAAGGTCGGAAAGGCGCGGCCTGCGCCGATGCCGCCGCAGGCGTCCTCGCGCGTGCACCGGGCGCTCGCGATCTGGGAGGCAGCGTCTTCGCCGGCTACCACGACCGGAGGGGCCTGGCGCAAGCTCTCTGCTGGAGCCAGGGATGCAGGCGTCTCGACCGGTGCGCCGGTGGTCGTCGTCGTGGAAACCGGGCCCTCCGCGTTGCTCGCTCCACAAGCCGCCGCGAGCAGCGCGAGCACGCTCGCGTGCAGCCATCGGATGGTGACGTGCGGGTTCATCACGGCTCCTCTTTTCTTTTCGTGTCGACTCGAACACCATGAAGCATCCGGCAGGCCAGACCACGGCTCAGTGCGCGGTCTGCTCGAGCGTGGGGATGCACGGAGAGGGAGGCGGTGGCACAGGGCGGCACGCGGGGCGGCGCGAATTTCCCCGTGATTTCCGATCCCCCGTGCTGGCAGGGTTCCTGCTACCGCGCGGGCATGGAAGTGTCGCGACCCGTACCTTGGATCCTTGTCCTCGCTCTCGCCGGATGCGGCGGGACCCTGACCGGCGGCGGCGCCGACGCGTCGGTCGATCAGTCGAGCGACCAGGCGACGAAGGACGCCGTCAGCGACGTCGTCGGCCCCAGCGGGCCCTGCCCCGTTGCGCCGCCGATGGACGGCGACCCTTGCCCCGCGGCGGTCGCGTCGGGCTTTCAGTGCGAATACGGGTTGAGCTTCTGGGCCTACTGCGACGTGCTGGCCACGTGCGACACGACCGGTCCGTCGCGCGTCTGGCGCCTGCAAACCACGCAGAGCTGCCCGTTCCCCGAGGGGGGCAACGCGTGCCCCGCTCAGATGCCGGCCAACGGCGTGGCGTGCTCGCCGGACAACGTCACGTGCGGCTACCCGAACGGTCAGTGCAACTGCGAGGGCTTCTGCGGGGGCGTGTTCAACCCCGACGCGGGCATCGACTGGAAGTGCACCACGCCCGATCCCAGCTGCCCGTGGCCCCGCCCGCGCTTCGGCAGCGCGTGCACCGGCACCGCGAGCTGTGCCTACGACATCTGCTGCTCGGGCTCCAACATGCAGTGCCAGAATGGCTACTGGCAAGGCACCACGATGCTCGGCGGCTGCCCCTGATCATCGCCGATTAGCCTGCTAACCTTTGCCGATGAGCAAGCACATCGGCGTTCGGCGGGACACGGCGACGATGTCGCTCCGGCACGTGCTGGGCGGCGGGGGCGTCTTCGACAACACCGGCGAGCATCCGAACAAGAAGGGCTGGGACATCTTCGAGCTCGGACAGAAATCGTTCTGGGCCGTGCCGACCGCGGTCGATTGGGACAAGCCCGTGCGCGAAGATCCCGAGTACGCCGAGGCCATCGCCGCGATGCTGGCGTTCCTCGCGCCGGGCGAGAAGGCCGCGGTGACGGGGGCATCGATGATCTCGCTGCTCGTGCAGTCCGAGGAGGCCAAGTTCTATTTCGCCGAGCAGGCGCTCGAGGAGGCCAAGCACTTCGACGCGCTCCGGCGCATCATCGCCAAGATCCAGGGCAAGCCCCTCGGCGAGCCGAGCGCCGCGGTGCGTGCGCTCTACTCGTTCGGCGTCATCGACCCCGACGACGTCGCCTTCATGATGGGCAGCATCAACATCATCGGCGAGCACCTCGCCAACCAGATCTTCCACAAGATCAACCACCGGGCGAAGGATGAGACCGTCCGCAAGATCCTCGCGCTCATCGGCAAGGACGAGTCGCGCCACATCGGCGCCGGCCAGCGCTTCTTTCCGGAGGTCTACCAGCGCTTCCGCAAGAACCGGCACCGCATCATGGCCAAGAACCTCGCCACGACCATCGTGCTGCTCGCGGCCGGCTACGAGCTCGTCAACCCGATGCGCAAGCTCGACATCGACCTCGCCGAGATCCTCGAGGCCATGTACTCGCACTACGACGAGGTCACGCACGGGCTGCCCGCGTTCCCGGAGCAGGCCCTGTTCGACACGCTGCTCGGCATCGTTCGCCGCGGGACGCCCCGCACGATCTCCGTCGTGCAGCGGCT
>DATIQP010000965.1:0-5042 GCA_035470765.1 Polyangiaceae bacterium
CGACGACACGAGCCTCTATTGGGCGAACGGCGACGGGACGATCATGAAGCTCACACCCAAATGACGTGATGGGCTCCGCCGCAGGTCTCAACTCCGTCCGCAACTTCAGCCCTACGGGACAAACCTACCGATCGACTCATCTGGTTTACCCGTCCATGAAACGCAGTCACACTTGGAATCATGGGTGGCCGCCACGTTGCAGCTCTCGGCATGAGCGCGCTGCTACTGCTCACGGTCACCTGCGGCCCAACACAGGCTGTCATTCCTAGAGCGCTGGACTGCACGCCTCAGTGCCACGGGGGTTACTACTGCCTCGCCTCGCCTGGGAGAGACGGCGGAGGAGGTCCGACCCCGGGACAGTGTCTGCCGATTCCGAGCGAATGCGGTCTCACGCCGACGTGCGAGTGTCTCGGCCAGAGCTGCTACGCGTCTTGTGGCGTATCCGCGGAAGGCGAGATTCAGGTCCTGTGCGGAAACTCCTAGCTCACCGAGCCGCGCTCGTCCTCGGTTTGCTCGGGTTTATCCCGCGCGCCGAGGCGCAGAGCGCCGCCGGCGCGCCCGATGCTGCGCCTCACAAGGACCTCGGTACCGGAATCCGGCCCTTTCTGGGCGTCACGCTTTCCGGTGGTCACGCGCTCGCCGCCAACGTCACCGGCGAGCGATTCGGAGGAGCGGGCTTCTTTGCGCTCCGCGGCGGCATCTTTTGGGGCCTCGACGAAATCGCGCTCGATGTATCGCCGTTCACCGACCTCTACTTCTTGCCCAATTCGGCTTGCAGCCGCTGCTTCGACACGGGTCCGCCGCTCGGCTTCCAAGCCGGCGCGTCATACGGCCACATGACCAGGCTCTACCGCTCCGACACGCTGCTGGCCGATACCGTCTCGCTGTTCTGGCCCGCCCGCGTCGGGCTCGGCCTCGTCGCGGACACCCAAGGCAACGTCTTCTTCAATGGCCATGTCGACGTGGTCGGCCTGGCGATCGGCTACGGCCACGTCGTCGTCGACCTGCTTCTGCCGTCCCTTCGCTTCGCGGAAGTCGCCGGGAACTACGTCGGCTCTCCGACCGCGCTGTTGACTGCGCTGTACGGTGTCGACCTGTCCTACGTCTTCTAGCCGATGAGGCTCGCTCGGGGCGTCGCCCGGTTGTCGGGTCCGCCACCGGAGCTCCCGCGTCCACGGCGAAATCGCCTCGCGCGGTCACCCAGTCCGCGCTCCCAGTCTCGATAGAATGCGCATAAGAGACAAGCTCGGGCGGGCTCAATCCCGGGGAGCTGCTGGCTCCGCGTAGCGTTCCAGCAGCTTGCGATCCAGACCGGCGCGGCGACCGAGGAAGGCCAGAAGAACCAGCAGGGGTTGAAAGACGCGCAGAAGCCCCGGTAGATTCGAGTCCCCCCAGGTTCCGACGAGGCCGATGACGCGCGGGTCTTTCGGGATCCCCTTGGAGCTCGAGCGGCCCTCGCGGGCCACGCCGCATAGCACCCGGAGCATGGTCTCGTAGCCGCCGTGCCCGGGCTCGACGTCGACGCGAAAGGCCATGGGCGAGTCGCTGGCGTTGCGAATGGCGTGGGTCTGCCCTCTTTCGATCGAGACCGCCTCGCCCACGGCGAACTGCCTGGTGACCCCGTCGAGGGCGATGGTGGCCACGCCCTCCACGACCTCCACGCGCTCATCGTATGTACGGTGCACGTGCGCGGCGATCGCCCCGCCGGGCTGCAGCGTCACGATGAACCGGCTGCGCCGGCCGCCGCTCCGCCTGGCGGTGTCGAGGAACTCGATCGTTTCTTTGGTGACGGGGTTGGTCACGATGTCGGGCTGCGCCATCTAGTACACCGTACTAACTCGCTCCCGTGCTGTCTAGGACGATGTACTCTTTCGCTCGCCATGGACACCCGCGACCGGATCTTGCGAACCGCCCTCGAGCTCTTCAACGAGCGAGGTTTCAACGCGGTGTCGGTGCGGGAGGTCGCGCGCACCCTCGACATGAGTCCGGGCAACCTGGTCTACCACTTCCCGACCAAGGGAAGCCTGGTTGCGGCCTTGCTCCAAGAGTTGCACGAGCTCAACGACCGGGCGGTTGCCGAGGGTGCCTCGCAGACGGGCTTCGCCGGCCTCTTCGGCCAAATGCTGCGCGTGTTCCGGAACGACTTCGCCTACCGCGGACTGCTGGCGAACTACACCGACGCGGTCCTCAGCCACTCCGAGACCGCCGAGATGGAACCGAGGCTGTACGAACGGCGCCTCCGGTCGATCGAGATCGTGCTCGAGCGCCTCGTCGAGTCCGGCGTGCTGCGGCGCGAGGTCTTGTCGCACCGGGAGTACGTCGCCTGGGCGGTGGTCTTCGCCGGCCGGAATTGGCTGACGGACGCACGGCTCCACGAATTCGGCGACGCACCCGATCACGTCATCGCTCGCTACGCCCTACGCACGTTGTACATCCTCGGCGGCTATTTCACGGAGGCGGCGAAGCGGGACTTCGACGCGCACGTAGCTCGCTTCGACCACGTGTCTTCGTCCGACATCGGTCGCCGTCGTTCGAGCCCTCGCCGTCGGTCGACGCAGCGCTTGCGTCAGCGCAGGACGCCGGCCTGATTCCCGCCTGCGCAACCGGCTAGGCGGGCCTGCCCAGTCGCGATTCCAGCCTCCAATGGAATGCGCATCAGAGGCAATTCGTAGTGTGGCTCGACGCGCTCGAGCCGCTGCCCCTCCCCGCGCGCGTCGAGTTCTGGGAGCGCGCGTTCGCAGCGCACCTGCGCGGCGACGCCGAGGCCGAGAAGGTGTGGCAGGAGCGCGACCGCCGTGCCCGCGTCGATCGGCGGCTACTGACGCGCGTGTGTAAGCCCAGCACCCGGGCGCGCGTTATGCTCGGCGCAGTGCCCTCACGCCGGCTCCTCTCGGTCCTCTCGGTCGCGCTCCTCGCCGCGTTCGCCGCGTGCTCGCGCACACCGACCGCACCCGCAGCGCCGGTCACGGCCGCGAAGCCTCCAGCGTCGGTCGACGCCGGCGCGACCCCGACCGATCCGTGCTGGGAGCTCAACGCGCCGCTCGCCGCGCTCCCGAACGCGATCACGCCGCCCGAGTATCCCTTCATCATCGCGCCGCCCGCAGAGGCCGCGCAGCGCCAGCAGGCCGTGTGCCCGCGCGTCGGTCCGCCGTGCGCGCGCGCCGCGATGGACGATCGCGGCCTCCTCCAGCGCGTCGAGATCGAGGTCCCGATCACCGACAAGTCCCGCTCGCGCGCCGCGACCGAGGCACGCGCGCTCGAGATGGTCCGCGCGCTCCGCGTCGAGTTCGGCCTCTCGGTCGTCCCGAAGACGTGGACGCGCACGAAAGACGGCGGGATGCGCTTCGCCGTCGATCCCGCCGACGGCTTCGGCAGCGTGCGCTTCACCCTCGAGACGCGCCCCGAGATGGCCGACGACTGGCACGGCACGATCGAGCTCGCCGGCATCACGGGGCTGAACCTCGGGAGCGCGAAGCCGATCCCGAAGGAGCAGATCATCGAGCGCTTCATCGGCCGCCGCTACTGCGTCGTCGTCCCGACCGGGGAGTACGAGACACGCACGTACCCGCGCGTCTGCGATCCTCCGCCGGGCGGGACGCCCGAGCACTGCGAAGAGCGGGTGCGCGTCGGGATCACGAGGCGCGAGCTGCGCACCGTCACGCGCGAGCCGCCGACGAACCTGCGCGTCTCGCTGCAGCTCACGCGGATGGTGAACGAAGGCCCGAACAAGGCGCGCCTCGTCTGGGCCCTGTGGCGCGCCGAGGAGCCGACGAACTGGGAGAGCACGCTCCTCGTCGACGCCTTCACCGGCGCGACGTTCACTCCCTATGTCATGGCCGACACGCGCCGCCTCGCGTCGTCCGACGAGTAGGCGAGCGCGCGCGGTGGTCACCCGGCTTTTCAGGTCACGGCCCACCCAGCCCGCGATTCCAGCCCTATTGGAGTGCGCATAAGAGGCAATAAGAGGCAATACGTCAACTTGCCCGCTTGCTCGCGCGACCGCGCTTACTCTTTCCTACGCCCCTCGCGGCGCCGGAGAAGGCCCAGAAGATCAGCCACCGCGCGGAAAGTGACAAGCCGGCTCACTCGTCGGCGACGCGCACGAGGAGCTTGCCCTCGTGGTCGCCGGTGAAGAGCCGGCGGAGCGCCGACGGCGCGTTCTCGACGCCGTCCACCACGGTCGTCTTGTGTTTGAGCTTGCCCTGAGCGACCAGCGCGCCGAGCGCGAGGGCGCCTTCCATGAAGCGGTCCGCGTAGTCGAGGATGATGAAGCCCTCCATCCGCCCGCGACGCGAGATGAGGTTCATGTAGTTCGGCGGACCGTAGGCGTGGGCCATGTCGTCGTACTGAGAGATGGCGCCGCAGAGCACCACGCGCCCGCGCATCGCCAATCGCCCGAGCGCCGCGTTGAGGATTGGACCTCCGACGTTGTCGTAGAAGACGTGGATCCCGTCGGGGCAAGTCTCCGCGAGGCGCTTGCCAACGTCCTCGGTCTTGTAGTCGATGGCGGCGTCGAAGCCGAGGGCGTCGGTGAGCCAGCGGCACTTCGCGGCGCCGCCGGCGATGCCCACCACGCGGCACCCCATGCTCTTCGCGAGCTGGCCCGCGATCGAGCCCGTCGCGCCAGCGGCGCCCGAGACCACCACCGTCTCGCCCGCCTTGGGTTTGCCGATCTCGGTGAGCCCGAAGTACGCGGTCATCCCCGTGACGCCGAACACCGAGAGGGCGTCGCGCAGGTCGATCCCCGCAGGGATCGTGTTGACGCGATCGTTCGCGCCGACGAGGGCGAGCTCCTGCCACCCCAGCATCCCGAAGACCCGATCGCCCACCGCGAGGCGCGGGTTTCGGGACTCGATCACCACACCCGCCCCGCCGCTGCGCACCACCGCGCCTATTTCGATCGCGGGCAGGTAAGTATCGCGCTCGATCCAGCCACGGATCGTCGGATCGATGGAGAGGTACAAGACCTTCACGAGCGCCTGCCCATCGGCGACCGTCGGTCTCGGAGCGCTGCGCGTCTCGAAGCAGTCCGCGAAGAGGGG
>DATIQP010000966.1:0-4377 GCA_035470765.1 Polyangiaceae bacterium
GGGGCTGGCGTTGCGAGCGCGCGCCGGTGCGTGCTACCCAACCGCTCGATAATCCCAGGAGGCCGACTTGAAAATTCACGAGTACCAGGCCAAGCAGCTCTTCGCGAAGTACGGCGTGCCGATCCCGCAGGGGTATCCGGCCTTCAGCGTCGACGAAGCGGAGCACGTGGCCAAGCGGCTCATCGACGAGACCAAGAGCCCGGTCGTTGTCGTCAAAGCGCAGATTCACGCGGGCGGTCGCGGCAAGGGCGGCGGCGTGAAGGTCGCGAAGGGCGGAGCCGCGGAGGCGCGCGAGCTCGCCCAGAAGATCTTCGGCATGCAGCTGGTGACGCACCAGACCGGCCCGCAGGGGCAGAAGGTCCGGCGCCTGTACATCGAGCAGGGGCTCCCGATCAAAAAGGAGCTCTACCTCGGCGCGGTCATCGATCGCGACAAGCGGCGCATCGCCTTCATGGCGTCGACCGAGGGCGGCGTCGAGATCGAGAAGGTCGCCGCCGAGACGCCGGAGAAGATCCTCACGGTGCACGTCGACCCGGTCGTCGGGCTCTCGGGCTACCAGGCGCGCGAGCTCGCGTTCGGCCTCGGCCTCAACGCCTTCTCGAAGCAGACCGTCGCCCACTTCGCCAAGCTGATGGGCTCGCTCTACGAGCTCTTCGTGAAAGAGGACTGCTCGCTCTGCGAGATCAACCCGCTCGTCGTTCTCGAGAGCGGCGAGGTCGTCGCGCTCGACGCGAAGATCAACTTCGACGACAACGCCGACTTCCGGCACGTCGCCTGGCACGACCTATTCGACCGCGACGAAGAAGACCCCGTCGAGATGGAGGCGAAGGAGGTCGGCCTGAACTACGTGTCGCTCGACGGCAACGTCGGCTGTCTCGTCAACGGCGCCGGGCTCGCCATGGCGACGATGGACATCATCAAGCACGCCGGTGAGAAGCACGGCGTCGCGCCCGCCAACTTCCTCGACGTGGGCGGCGGCGCGAACCAGGAGCAGGTCACCAAGGCGTTCAAGATGATCCTGCGCAGCCCGAAGGTGAAGGCCATCTTCGTCAACATCTTCGGCGGGATCATGAAGTGCGACGTCATCGCCGCCGGCGTCGTCGCGGCCGCCAAGGAGCTGGGCCTGAAGGTGCCGCTCGTCGTGCGGCTCGAAGGGACGAACGTGGAGCTCGGCCGCAAGATCCTGAGCGAGAGCGGCCTCGCGATCCAGGCGGCCACGACGATGGCCGACGGCGCGCAGAAGATCGTGGCAGCAGTCACTGGAGGTGCAAAGTGAGCGTTCTGGTCGACAAGAACACGCGCCTCTTGGTGCAGGGCATCACCGGCAGCGCCGGGAGCTTCCACGCCAAGCAGTGCATGGAATACGGCACGCAGGTCGTCGCGGGCGTCACGCCCGGGCGCGGCGGCGAGAAGTTCGAAGGCAAAGTGCCGGTGTTCGACACCGTCAAGCAAGCGGTCAAGGCCACGGGCGCGAACGCGAGCGTCATCTTCGTGCCGCCGCCCGGCGCGGCCGACGCGATCCTCGAGGCGTTCGACGCCGAGATCCCGCTCGTCGTGTGCATCACCGAGGGCGTCCCGGTGATGGACATGATCAAGGTGCGGCGCGTGCTCGAAGGGCTGGGGGGTAAGAGCCGCCTCATCGGCCCGAAATGCCCGGGCATCATCACGCCGGGGCAGTGCAAGATCGGCATCATGCCGGGCCACATCCACAAGGCCGGCAACGTCGGCGTCGTCTCGCGCTCCGGCACGCTCACGTACGAGGCGGTGGGTCAGCTCACCGCGCTCGGCATCGGCCAGTCGACGTGCATCGGCATCGGCGGCGACCCGGTCAGCGGCATGGACTTCGTCGACGTGCTCACCCTCTTCAACGAGGACAAGGACACGCACGGGGTGATCATGATCGGCGAGATCGGCGGCGGCGCAGAGGAGCGCGCGGCGGCCTACATCAAGGCGAACATGAAGAAGCCCGTCGCGTGCTTCATCGCCGGCACGACCGCGCCGCCCGGCAAGCGCATGGGCCACGCCGGCGCGATCATCTCCGGCGGCAAGGGCACCGCGGCCGCCAAGATCGAAGCGCTCACGAGCGCCGGCTGCCGCGTGGCGCCGACGCCGAGCGACATGGCGAGCACGCTGAAGTCGATGATGTAAAGAGACCGCGCAGGTCACCGAAGACGGTGGACAAAATCACCGCGTTTGGGTAGAGGCTGCGCGCAACAGTTACCTGTTGCGCGGCTTGCGCCGCGATAGTCGCCGGCAGAGTGCCAGGCGCGACGAAGGAATCTCATGGCCACCGAACGGACTCTTTGCATCGTGAAACCGGACGCGGTCGAGAAGCACAAGGCGGGCGCGATCCTCGCCCGGCTCGAGGAGGAAGGCTTCGCCATCGTCGGGCTGCGCCGCACCCACCTCACCAAGGCCGAGGCCGAGGGCTTCTACGCCGTGCACCGCGCGCGCCCGTTCTTCGGCGAGCTGGTGACCTTCATGACGCGCTCGCCGGTCGTCATCGCCGTCCTCGAGCGTGAGGGCGCCGTGGCGAAGTACCGCGAGGTCATGGGCGCGACGGACCCCGCCAAGGCGACGGCCGGTACGCTGCGCAAGCTGTTCGGTAGCAACGTCGGCGAGAACGCCGTCCACGGGTCCGACTCGGCGGAGAACGCCAAGATCGAGATCGCGTATTTCTTTCCGGGCTGCGAGGTCGCTCCGAGCGTGCAATAGTTCCGACCGAAACAGGCGCTTGGGGCGGAAGCGGGAAGGTTTTTCCGAGGCTCCTAGATGGCGACGAAGAAACGGGACTCCCGGCACGATGACGATGCGACGCCTCAGAGCGCAGCGCCGCCGTCGGGCTCGGGCAAGCGCGGCTCGGACATGGTGCCGCGCAGCTCGGCACCGCCGCCCTCGCTCGTGGCGCGATGGGGCCGCCTGCGTGACGGCCTCGCGGCCATCGGCAACGTAGAGACCGTGCTGCGGAGCCCCGACGCGCTCCCGCTCCCGGGCGACGTCGAGGCCGAGCTCCGCCGGAGCCTGTCGTGGCTGCGCGAGGCGTTCGAGGCCGCCGAAGAAGAGGCGCTCGCGGTCGATCAGCGCGCGGCGCGCGGCGCCCTCCGGAGCTTCGCGGAGCGCCGCATCGCGGCCGTCGAGCAGATGCTCACCACGCTGGACGGCCCCTCGCAGAAGACGGCGAGGGACGCGCTCGCGAGCGCCAACGCCGACCTCGACGCGGCCGCCGGCCTGCTCGAGCTCGCCGAGAGGGCGTCCATCTCGGCCGCCATCGAGCTGTCCATCGCGTCGCTCGCCGAGCAGTCGTTGCAGGTGGCGTGGAGCATCCGCGCCCGCCCGGTCGAGGTCCACGTCCGGCCCGCCGCCGAAGACTGCTCCGTGTCGTGCGATCCGCACGTCGTCGCGCGCCTGCTCGCGATCGGCGTCTCTCTCGTACACCGCGCTTCCAAGCAGGTCGTCGTCCGCGCGCTCGCACAGGGCGAGTCGGGCATGATCGAGATCGTCGCCTACGGGCCCGAGGACGGCGATGCGCGGCCGACGCAGACGCGGCTCGTCCCGCCGATCGAGCCGACGGAGATCATCGTCCGCGCGGCGGCCGCCGCCGCGGGCGTCGGCCTCCAGGTCGAGCCCGGCCGCGTTCTCTTGATCTGCCCGCGCGTCGGGTGACGTGGTAATTCCCCACGCATGGACGACGAAGCTCGAAGGGCGCTGATCGAAGCTGCGTTCGCGGATCGCAGCAAGCTGGCTGACGCATCCTCCGCCGTCGAAGAGACGATCGCCCGGCTCGATCGGGGCGAGCTGCGCGTCGCGTCGCCGGGGCCGGGCGGCGAGTGGACGACGCACGCGTGGGTCAAGCAGGCCATCCTCTTGTACTTCGCGCTGCGCAAGATGGAGAAGATCGAGGTCGGCCCGTTCGAGTTCTACGACAAGATCCCGCTCAAGAAGAACCTCGACGCGGCCGGCGTGCGCGTCGTCCCGCCGGGCGTCGTGCGCTACGGCGCGTTCGTCGAGCGCGGCGCGATCGTGATGCCGGGCTACGTCAACATCGGCGCGCGCGTCGGCGCGGGCACGATGGTCGACACGTGGGCCACCGTCGGCTCGTGCGCTCAGATCGGCCGCGACTGTCACCTCTCCGGCGGCGTCGGCATCGGCGGCGTGCTCGAGCCCCCGGCGGCGAGCCCGGTGATCGTGGAGGATGGCGTCTTCGTGGGCTCGCGCGTGGTCATCGTCGACGGCGTCCACGTTGGCGCCGAGGCGGTCCTCGGCGCAGGCGTGGTCCTCACGGCGACCACCGCCATCCTGGACGTCAGCGGCCCGACGGTCGTCGAGCACCGCGGCCGCATCCCGGCCCGTAGCGTCGTCATCCCCGGCGTGCGCACC
>DATIQP010000967.1:0-1659 GCA_035470765.1 Polyangiaceae bacterium
TCGCGACCCAGTCGAGGTCGCGCCCTCCGAGAGCGCTCGGATAGCGGCACCCGAGCAGGTTGCGCCGGCCGGCTTCGCGCAAGAAGTCGCGCGGGAAATCGACCTTGTCCTGGTCCATGTCGAGGACGAGCTGGCGCGGGATGGTCTTGATGAACGCGCGCGCCTCGTCGCGGATCCGTCGCTGCGCGTCGTTGAGAACGAAGTCGAACATGCGGCGCATCCTACGCCTGCGCTGGGCGCGCAGAAACGGCGTCGACTCGGCGCGGCGCCCGGGCGCCAAACAGCCGGCGCGCGGGCACATTTCGTGCGTCGCCACGGTTCATGATTCCGCTGCCCTTGCATCGGCGGAGCTAGGAGCCGAGCCGTGCGCCGCCGCGTCCTCGCACTCGTACCGCTCGCAGTCGCGCTCTTCATCGAGTGGGCGGCGCCTGAGATCGTGGGGGCGTACCACTGGTTCCTCTTCTATCCTGCGGCGTTCTTGAGCTCCTGGATCGGGGGCCGGTGGATGGGCCTGCTGGGCACGCTGCTCACGACGGCTCTGGTCTGGTGGCTGTTCATCCCGCCCGAGCACGCGCTCTTGAAGCCACTGCACGAGCTCGCACCGGCGGCGGTGTTCTGCACGATGGGCCTCTTCTTCGCCGTGTTCCACGATCGGCTGCGGGCGGCCAACGCGACCCTGAAGAGGCTCGTCGACGAGCGCCGCGTGTTCGTCGCGCTCATCGAGAACTCCTCGGACTTCATCGGCATCGCGGACGCCTCGGGCAAGCCGATCTACGTGAACCCCGCGGGGCGGCGGATGGTGGGCATGGCCCCCGACTTCCCCGTCGGCGAGACCCAGATCCCCGAGTACTACCCGCCCGAGCAGCGCCAGTTCGTACGCGACGTCATCATCAAGACGATGATCGAGCGCGGTCACTGGCAAGGCGAGACCTACTTCCGCAACTGGCAGACGCAAGAACCGATTCCCGTCTCCGATGAGCACTTCATCATCCGAGAGCCTGAGACGGGGCGCGTCCTCGGCGCGGGCACGGTCACCCGCGACATCACCGATCTCAAACGCGCGCGAGACGAGATCGAGGCGGTCAACGAGAAGCTCAAGGAGCTCGACGAGCTCAAGACGCGGTTCTTCGCCAACGTCAGCCACGAGCTGCGGACGCCGCTCGCGCTCATCCTGGGCCCGGTGCGCACGCTGCTCGAGTCGCCGGCCACCTCGAGCGACGCGCGCCGCGACCTCGAGGTCATCGAACGGAACGCCCTGACGCTCCTGCGGCACGTGAACGATCTCCTCGACGTGGCGAAGCTCGAAGCCGGCGCGATGAAGCTCGACTACGCCGAGACGGACGTCGCGCGAATGGTCCGCTTCGTCGCCGGACACTTCGAGGCGATCTCGAGCGAGAAGAGCGTCGCCTGGACGACCGAGGCGCCGGCTTCGCTGAACGCGCAGCTCGATCCGGAGAAGCTGCAGCGCATCCTGTTCAACCTGATGTCGAACGCTTGCAAGTTCACGCCCGGCGGCGGCCGCATCCGGGTGACGCTGCGCGACGAGGGAGCCGATCGTCTCGCGATCGAGGTCGCGGACAGCGGGCCGGGCATCCCTGCGGACAAGCGGGAGCTGGTCTTCGAACGATTCAGCCAGCTCGACGAAGGAGCGACGCGGCG
>DATIQP010000968.1:0-2716 GCA_035470765.1 Polyangiaceae bacterium
GCGTCGAAGTCGCTCGGCCGGATCAGGTCCTCGACGTGCAGGAACGCGGCGCGCTCCTGGCCGATGTCGATGAACGCGGCCTGGAGGCCCGGCAGCACGCGCGTGACCTTGCCGAGGTAGACGTTGCCGACGGTGCTGGGCTGCGAGCTCTCGCCCCGCCGCTCGAGGTGCAGCTCCGCGATGATGCCGTCTTCGATGAGCGCCACACGCGTCTCGCGGATGTCGACGCTGATGACCAAGAGATTTTTTCCGGACATGGACTTCGGCAGAAGCCTTTCTGCACCACCACCGCTCTCACAAAACCCCCGCCCGAACTCAGGCAAGTGACTCGATTTTGCTGTGGTGGGCGCGGGCCAGAGCCCGCAGAAAGCCCCGCTGCGTTTGGTCGTGGCCCCGTTTGGTGGAGCCACCTCCCGAGCAAGAAGCGCTCGGGGCGAGCGGAGCGAAAACAGTTTGGGAGCGAGGGAGCCGTCTTTTGCGGCGCCTTTCGCTGCGAGCTTGCAGAATGCGCGCCCGCAACCCTGCCCGAACGTGTAGCGGAAAGGCGGCTCGCGCGCCAGAGCGCCCCGCCGCCATCGCGCAATTGCGTGAAATTACGCGGAAAAAGCGCACAAAAAGGGAAGGCCCCATCACACTCTTCCACGCTACCGTTGCTCCCTCTCGGGCCTGGCGGGGTTCACGCTTCCAAGTCGACGGGGCCGTATGAGCGCCGTTGCGCACGTTCTTGGTAGCTACAAACCCGGGCGCTGACAAGGGATCGCCGTGCCGGACTTTTCCGTACCAGGAATCCGTCGGGAACAAACGGTTGCCGAACCGAATTGAAAAGGGCTACGACCGGTCCGGAATCGGCCGCGAAAATCGAGGAGAGCCATGAGTCCCGCCTCTGAAATCATGCTTGTCGCAGGGCGCGAGCTCCGAAAGAGCGTGCGAAGCGTCAAGGGCATCATCCTCGGCATTCTCACCATCCTCGGGAGCCTGCTCGCCGTCCTCATCTGCATCTGGCTCGAGTCCGCCGCGCGCGGCGACGCGGGCGTCAGCAGCAACGAGGGCTTCGCCGACCTGCGCGAGCAGCTCGCCATCAAGCAAGGCGCCGACCCCGGCGTCGCGCACGCCATCGCCCACACGCCGCTGTCGCTGCTCGCGTTCTTGAAGGTGATGGTGTGGTTCGGCCCGGCGCTGGTCGCGCTGCTCGGCTTCGACTCGATCTCCGGAGACCTTCAGCACCGGAGCATCCGCTTCTGGACGGTGCGCACGCGGCGCTGGTCCTACCTGCTCGGCAAGTTCTTCGGCCTCTGGGGTATCGTCTCGGCGGTCACGCTCGCCCTCACGCTCATCAGCAGCGTCGCGGTCCTCATCCGCGGCTACATCACCGTCGGCGACTTCTTCACGTGGGGCCTGCGCTTCTGGCTCGTCTCGGCGCTCATCGTCGGGACGTGGACCTCGGTGGCCACCTTCGTCAGCTCCCGCTTCAAGACGCCGCTTCTGGCGCTGCTCAGCACGTTCGGCGCGTTCTTCTGCATGTGGCTGCCCGGCTTCATCGGCTGGGTGAGCCGCCTCAGCGAGGCGGTGCAGAACTCGCAGGATGCCGACAGCCACGTCCAGCGCATGATCCACATCCGCTGGTACGAGTACCTCTACCCGAACGGGTACGACGACCTGCTCCTCAACCCGAAGCCGCAGTACGTCGCGGCGGGCATCGGCGCGTGCGCGGCGTACATGATCCTCTTCGTCGGCCTGTCGGCGCTGCTCTTCGCCAAGAAGGACGTCTGATGAACGCCGATCAAGTGAGCGAGAAGGCGACGGCCGACGAGGCTCCGGCCGAGGAAACGAAGGCCGAAGAGGCCAAGCCCAAGGCCGAAGAGAAGCCCGTCGAAGAGAAGGCCGCGCCGAAGAAGAAGAAGACCCACGAGTCGGCGGTCAAGCTCGGCAAGGTCACCAAGCGTTTCGGCGACAAGCTCGCCGTCGACGAGCTCACGCTCAACGTGCGCGCCGGCTGGATCTACGGTCTCATCGGGCCGAACGGCGCCGGCAAGACCACGACGTTCTCGATGATGGCCGGCTACCTCGAGCCGACGCACGGGGACGTCGAGGTGCTCGGCTTCGCGGCCCGCAACGTGGACGCGCTGCGTGGGCGGCTCGGCGTCCTGCCGCAGGACGCGCTCTTGCCCGCGCTCGATCGCGTGGGCGAGTTCTTGATCCACATGGCGCGTCTGCAGGACATCCCGACGACGAAGGCCATCGGCGCCGCGCGAGACGCGCTGCGCGAGGTGGGCGGCCTCGACTGGTGGGACATGCGTTGCAGCACGCTCTCGCACGGCATGGCGAAGCGCGTCGCGCTCGCGCAGGCGCTGATCGGCCAGCCCGACGTCGTCCTGCTCGACGAGCCGACGGCGGGCCTCGATCCGCGCGTCGCCTACGAGATGCGGCAGCTCGTCAAGGGGCTGAAGGGAAAGTGCACCGTCATCATCTCGAGCCACAACCTGCAGGAGCTCGAGGAGGTGTGCGACGCCGCCGCGGTCCTCGATCACGGCAAGCTCATCGCGTCGGGCACCATCGCCGAGCTCACGGCGGCGAGCGAGGAGATCCACGTCAAGATCGGGCGCGTCCCCAAGAGCGCGCAGGCCCAGGGCGGCCCGCACCGCGCCGCGCAGCCGGCCATCCCGCTCGATCAGATCCGCGCCATCGCCGGCGTCACGCGCTACGAGTACGACGAGGA
>DATIQP010000969.1:0-8854 GCA_035470765.1 Polyangiaceae bacterium
GAGTCGGAGTCGGAGTCGGGGTCGGAGTCGGGGTCGGAGTCGGGGTCGGAGTCGGAGTCGGGGTCGGGGTCGGAGTCGGGGTCGGGGTCGGAGTCGGAGTCGGGGTCGGAGTCGGAGTCGGAGTCGGAGTCGGAGTGGCGAAGGGATCCAGGGCGAGGGCCGCGATGAGTGCGAGGCCGTTGATGACCTCCGCGCACGTGGCGCCGGACACGACGCGCTGGGTCCGGGAGCCGTCAGCCTCCTTCAGCTCCAGGGTGCCCGAGGCGCGCGCGCCGCCGCGCGCTCGAACGGTGAGCACGCGCGGCGCCTCGGGCGTGAAGCGCACGCGCGACGTGCGCGCGCGCACGCCGTCGAGGAAGGCGTCCTCGGCCGGGCATGCGATCTCGGCGCGGTAGTCGACGCGGACCACGGTGACGTTGTCCTGCGCGAGCGCGACCGCGCACGGCACCACGACGGCGACGGCTGCGCTGCACGCCAGCGCGCGGTGTCTCCTCATGCGTCACCGCGCGGCGGGCGCGAGACCCAGATCGCCCAGGCGATGAAGACGAGCTGCAGTGGCAGCCGTGCCCACAGGGCCCACGGTGGGACGGAGCCGCCGAGCCCCGGGTGCACGACCATGTTCACGTTCGCTGGGAAGACGGCGACGTACAGCATCACGAGGCCGATGCCCGCGGCGCGACGCGTCCACGGTACGAGGAGACCGACTCCCCCGAGCACCTCGCAGACGCCGCTGATCTCGACGAGCAGCTGCGGCGCCGGGAACGCGCGCGGGACGATGCGCACGAAAAAGTCCGGCGCAGCGAAATGGTCGACGCCGACGGCTATCATGCCCACCGCGAGCACTAGCCGCAGCGCGGTCCGGATCTTCTCGCGCATGAGCGATGGCCGCATTCTACGCCCGGCGGGTGCTCACGTGCTGGGTTCGCGGTCCGCTCGCCTCGTCTTCTGGCTCTCGCGGTATGCAGGGTTGCGCGCGCGCATGGCGGCGCCGAGCGGGCGGAGCTCCTCGCAGGCGTGCCACGGATCGAACGCCATCGCCTCGACGCGCTCCGCCAGCCGACGCCCTTCGTCGCTGGCGACGTCTTGCCCCGGGATCGAAAGGCGCGCGACGACGACCGGCGGCGACTCGCTCTCGCTCCAGGCCACGGTCACGTCTTCGATCGGGGTGGCGGCCTCGCTGGTGAAGAACTGCACGCGAAGATCCCACGCGAGCTCCCCCGCCGCCAGCCGCCTTGCGAGGTCGTCGGCGAGCGTCGAGCCGTGGCGCTCCGTTCCGTCATCGCGTTGGGCGGGCGCGAGCGAGAGGCGCACCGCGAAGTCGCCGAAGCGTATCGGCGCCACGGAGTAGAAGCTCGCCGTGGCGAGCGAAGGGATCGGCTTCGTCGCCGCGAGCAGTCGGCGCAGGAACCCGATCGTGCCGAAGCCGAAGTGGCCGAAGAGCCGAAACGGCAGCAGCGCCGGCGTCGTGGACGCGAGCACCACGGCGACGAAATCTTCGACCGTCGCGAAGGGCAGGGCCGGGACGTTCACGAAGAGGAAGTCCTGCGTCGTCTCGTTCTCCATGCCGGGGATGAGCTTGCGGCCGCCGACGCCGAGCACCTTGATGGCGAGGCCGCGAAGGTCCGGCTTGCGGTCGCTGTCGCGCGTGCCTGCGCCGTTCGAGAAGCGCACGTAGGCCTCGAACGTCTTGGGCTCGGCGAAGAGGGCGACGCGCGCGTGCTCGGGCAGGCCGCCGAGCACCTCGAGCCGCGCGCGCACGCCTGCGTGAGCCTTGGCGTGCAGCGCCCGGTCCGCCTTGGCCGCGCCGGCGCGCTTCCTCTGGAGCGCGGCGAGCTGGGTCGCGTAGCGCTCGAACCGTTCGTGCTCGTCAGCGGCGACGGTTTCCTTCCAGTCCTTCGATGGCTGCATCGCGCGCCAGCATAGTCTGGCGACGGCAGCTCTGGCGATACGGCGGCCAAATCCGGGCGGGCAATGGGCCCACGCTTGCGCCGATGGCCCGATCGGGCGACGATGGGCAGGAATGCAACACGCCGATCTGCTGGCTCAGATCCCCCTGTTCGAGGGCCTGTCCGACGAGGACCGCGACGCGCTCGCCAAGCGGCTTGCCGAGCGAGCCTACAAGGCGGACCAGATGGTGTTCGGCAAGGGGGACTCGGGCTCGTCGATGTACATCGTGCTCTCGGGCGCAGTGCAGATCTTCCTGCCCCCTCCGGACAAGGACACCCCGCCGGTCGTGCTCAAGGACGTACGCACCGGCGAGTACTTCGGCGAGCTGTCCCTCTTCGACGACAAGCCGCGCTCGGCGAGCGTCAAGGCGCTGGTCGACACGACGCTGCTCGAGCTGACGCGCGAGGAGCTCGGCGAGCACCTGACGAAGTCGAAGAGCGCGGCGCTCGCGATCTTGAGCGAGATGAGCGAGCGCCTGCGCGAGACCAACGCGATGCTCAGCCAGCGCGCCGCGAAGGACGTCGTCAAGGAGATCGAGGAGAACCTCAGCTGGGGCCAGCGCCTCGCCGACAAGGTCGCCGAGCTGAACGGCTCGTGGGCGTTCATCCTCTTCTTGCTCGGCCTGAGCATATTCTGGTCGCTCGTCAACACCGTGATCCTGCGCGGGAGGGCCTTCGACGAGTACCCGTACCAGTTCTTCAACCTGGCGCTCGCGATCCTGGTCGCGCTGCAGGGCCCGCTCATCGTCATGAGCCAGAACCGCCAGTCGATGAAGGACCGCGCAACCGCGGAGACGGACTTCCGCGTGAACCTGAAGAACGAGGTCGGCATCGAGGCGATCCAGCGCGAGGTGACCGCGTTCCGCGCCGAGGCGCTCAAGCGGCTCGACATCCTCGAGCGCAGCGCCTTCAGCGGGCGCGTGCGCGCCGAGATCCCCGCCAAGACGCCGGGCGGCCCGCTGTCCGGCAAGGTCGACCCGCCCAAGCCCGAGACGCCCGAGGCCTGAGCGCCTACGCCGCGACGCGCACGGCGAACAGCACGAGCCCCACGGCGGCGAGCGCGGCGCTCGCGAGCTTGACGCCGCGATCGCGAAACCAGGGCGATTTGCGCAGGAAATAGAGAGGGGCGGCGAGCGCGGCGAGGACGGCGAGCTGGCCGACTTCGACGCCGAGGTTGAAGGCGAGGAGCGCCTCGGGCACGCGCGCCCGCGGCAGATCGATGGCCGCGAGCGAGCTCGCGAAGCCGAAGCCGTGGACGAGCCCGAAGGGGAACGTGATGCGCCAACGCCTCGAGGCGTCCTTCACGAAGAAGTTCTCGATCGCGACGTAGGCGATCGAGAGCGCGATCGCGGGCTCGACGAAGCGCGGGCTCGGCGTGAGCACGTGCAGCGCGGCCAGTCCCAGCGTGAGCGAGTGCGCGACCGTGAACGCGGTGACGACCCCGACGAGCGAGCGCGGCCGGCCCCCGACCAGGACGAGGGCGACCAAGAAGGCGAGGTGGTCGTAGCCCGTGACGATGTGCTCCACGCCCGTCCGCAGCATCTCCAGGAAGGCCGCGCGCTCGCCCGCGGCCGCGGAAGGAGCCTGGCTCACTGCAACTTCGAGGCGCGGTGATGCAGCCATCACCAGCTCCGGCGGGCGCCCAGCGAAGGTCACCACGTGGCGATGCGCCGGGGCGAAGCGCTCGAGGAACGCGAAGGCGAAGGTGACGGTCGCGGGCGGCGCCGGGCAGGCGTAGCGAGCGTCGACGCGCACGGCATCGCTCTCGACGGCCTCGGCGGTGTCGAGCGAGCCGGGGCATGCGCTTCCGTCGCCGAGCACCTTCAGCCCGCCGACGATCGCGCGAGCGAGGGCGTCGCGATGACGCTCGAGCTCGATCTGCGATGCGTGCCCGTCGTGGTCGTCGTCGAGCTCGGGCAGCGACGCGGCGAGGTCCGGCGAGGCGAAGACCAGCGTCGCGCGAAGCGTCGGCCCGTCGAACGCGTACTGGCCCTGGGAGAGGTCGAGCTGGTGCGCGCTCGCGGGTCGCGCGAGCGCCGCGATCAGGAGCACGACGAGCGCCGCGAGGGCAGGGTGGCAGGGCAATCGTCGTGCGAGTAGCACGCCGCGGACTAGTAGCGCAGGATCCGGCCGCCGGCGCGTCCGTCCGGCGGCCGCGTCGTTCGCCGCTTGGCGGCCGAGGCGCCCGGTGGTACAGCCACCGCGTCGAGGTCGCAGGGAAGTCGGTTCGAAGCCGACGCCGGTCCGCGGCCGTATCCGGGGACGATTCGATTCACCGGCCACTCGCCAGAAAGGGCGGGGAAGGCGAATCGAAAAGGACGATCCGGGAGTCGGAAAACCTCCTCCTCGACGCAAAACCGCAATCCCCGCGCGACTCGGGGAGGAGGGCTCGATGCGAAGACTTCTCTCGTTCTGTACTCTCGCGGCCGGCTGCGCGCTCGGCTGCGGCCAGGCGCCCGCGATCGGGCCCGACGGTGGCTTTCTCTCGTTCGGCGACGCGGCGAGCGACGCGGCCCCCTCCGGCGACGCCCGTCCGGGCGAGATCGACGGTGGCTTCTTGCTCCCGGATGGAGGAGTCATCGCAGCCGATCGCTTCGTCGCCGGCGTCGTCTCGTTCACGCCCGGCGACTGCGCGGGCTTCGGCGCGACCGAGCTCCCGGGGATCGTCGAGGGCCCTCCGATCGGCGGCGGTACCTCGCAGGGCAGCACCGACGTCGTCTCGCTCGGCGTCGGCGGCAGCATCGTCCTGTCGTTCGCGCCGAACGCGATCGTGGACGGCCCCGGGGTCGACTTCGTCGTCTTCGAGAACGCCTTCTACGTCGGCGGCAACCCGAACATCGTCTACGCCGAGCCGGCCGAGGTCAGCGTCAGCGACGACGGCACGACCTGGCACGTCTACCCGTGCACCGCCACGCAGGCGCCGTACGGGTCGTGCGCGGGATGGCACCCGGTGCTCAGCGCGCCGGGCGATGGGATCTCGCCCGTCGACTATCCGGCGTGCGGCGGCGATGGATTCGACCTGGCCGATCTCGGCGTGACGCGCGCGCGCTACGTGCGGATCCGTGACATCGGGAGCGAGACGTGCCCGACGGACCCGAGCAAGAAGACGAACACGCTGGGGTTCGATCTGGACGCGATCGCGATCCTCAACGCGGAGACGCCGTAGCCCCCAGGCCGGCCGGCTGTGCAAAGTCTGGGCAGCGTTGTTCGAGCTCTGAACAGCGCCGAGACGCCTTTGGGGAAGGTCCCGCAGTTCCGCCGCGGATTTCGAGGGCGGCCGCAGTCCCTGCGCGCCGGCACGAAACATGGAGAGGGCGCGCGGGTACGAGGGGACGAGAGGATTCGAATGGCCGGCAGAGCAATCGCAATCGCAACCGTAGCGACACTCGTCATCGCACCGGGCCTCTTCGCCTGCGGCGGAGGGAGCTCGGGTACGGGCGGAGGAACCTCGGGCACGAGCGGAGGGAGCTCGGGTACGGGCGGAGGAAGCTCCGGTACGAGCGTGACGGCCGATGCGGGCGCGACGCCCGCCGAGGCCGGCCAATCGACGGACTCGGGAGCATCAGGCACCTCGGACGCATCGAGCGTTGGACAAGAAGCCGCTGCGCCCGACGCCGCGGTGGTCAGCACCACCAGCAAGGGGACGGCCGCGCTCGCGATGCCGCTCATCAGCAGGAACGTCCCCGCGACGTCGTCGTCGGGGACCGCCTCGTGGGGCCAGGACAACTCGTACGGCGGCCTCGTCTGGAACTTCCACATGGCCGACATCGGCACCGGCTGGCTGACCTACGATCTGTCGGCCGTCCCGGCGGCGCAGCGCAAGCAGCTCCTGGTGGCCCTCTACATGGGCTCGGGCGACCAGTACTACCAACTCAACTACCGCGCCGCGAGCGGCTACACCCCCGACTCCACCCCGGACGCGTACGTCCTCGAGGGCGCCACGTCGGGCTCCGGCCCCTGGACTCCGCTGGTGACGGTCTCGACGAACAACAACCCGTTCAAGTCGCACTTCATCGGCAACTTCAGCGCCTACTCGTGGCTCCGCTTCCGCGCCACCAGCGCCCCGTACGGCTGCTACGTGAAGATGGACGTGTACGACGCGAGCCAGGGCATCGGCGACGGCATCGCGTTCTACGGCGATTCGGTCACCGCCAACATGTTCTCCGCTCACTACAACGGCTACGGGCCGGAGTGGTTCTCGAAGCCCATCCAAGCGGCTCATCCCACCTATTTCCCGTTCGTCATCGGTGGCGGATACCCGTTCACCACGGCAGCCGACGGCGTGGACATGGTCGTCACCGACTCGGGGAACAACTTCACCACCGGGCTCTCGACGCCGCTCAAGAGCGTCTTCCAGTACGCGAAGTACGCCGCGCTCATCTGGGGAGCCAACGACGCGCCGGCGCAGTCGCTGGTCGACCAGTTCCGTGCAAACTACACGCAGCTCATCAACGCGCTGCGCGCGAACGGGCAGACGGTGGTGGTGGCGGCGCCGACGTGGGCCACCGACTCGGCCCGGCAGGCCGGGTTGGTCCAGATCCGCGGCGCCATCGGCTTCCAGCTTCCGAGCTGGGCGGCCGGTTCCCACAACGGCGGCGACTACGTATGGAACGGGACCCGGGCCTATGTCTGCACCACCGGCGGCAACAGCGTGACGGGCCCGACCGGCACCGGCACCGGGATCGCCGACGGCGGAAGCGCGCGATGGAGCTACGTGCCGAGCCTGCGGGAAGACTACGCGAGCGATCCTGGCGTCATCGGCGGCCCGGATCTCTACACGGTCTTCCTCAACCACCCGGAGTGGCTCGCCGACGGGCTGCACCCGAACGACCAAGGCGCGGTGCAGTGGTTCGGGGCGTGGGTGAGCTGGGCGCTCGCGAACGTCTACCACTGACCGTGGCTATCGCGTCACCTTCACCACGACGGTTTCGGGGGCGACCTCGTAGCCGTCGGGCGTGATGGTGGCGGCGCCGCGGCCGTGCGTGAAGCCGCGGAGGACGGCGACGTAGTCGAACGTGGACTCGAGCGGGGCGCGGGCCGTGACGACGACCTGGCGCCCGCGCGGAGTGACGTCGTGCGCGACGCCGCGGCGCGCTCCGAGATCGCCGAGCACGTCGCCCGCGTTCTCTTCGGGGGCCGAGATCTCGAGCCTGGCGAACGGCTCGAGGAGCACGAGGCCCGCGGAGCGGCACGCCTCCTGGAACGCCAGCGAGCCCGCGACCTCGAACGCCGTGGCGTTCGAGTCCTTCACGTGAGCCTGGCCGTCGAGCAGATCGATCGCGACGTCGACGACGGGATGGCCGGTGAAGACGCCGCGCAACGCCGCGCCGCGCACGCCCTTCTCGATCGCGGGGATGAAGTCGCGGGGGATGACGCCGCCCTTGGTCCTGTCCGCGAAGACAACGCCCGAGCCGCGAGGCCCCGGCCTGACCTCGAGCGTGACGCACGCGAACTGTCCCGCGCCGCCCGTCTGCCTGATCAGCCGGTGCTCGGCCTTGGCAGCGCGCGCGATCGTCTCGCGGTAGGCGACCACGGGCTTGCCGACGTTGACCGAGACGCCGTGCTCGTCGTGGAGCTTCTCCAGCGCGATCTGCAGGTGGAGCAGGCCCATGCCGAGCAGCAACGTCTGCCCGGACTCCGCGTCGACGTGCGAGTGAAGCGACGGATCGTCGGCGAGGAGCTTGGCGAGACCGATGCCGAGCCGCTCGCGATCGTCGCCCGTCTTCGGCTCGATCGCGATCTCGACGACGGGGTCGGGCACGAGGATCGACTCGAGGCGAATGGGGGCCTCGCGGGCCGAGAGTGTCTCGCCGGTGCGCACGTCGCGCAGGCCCGTGACGGCGACGACCGCGCCGGCGCCCGCCGATTCGACCTCCTCGAGCTTGTCGGCGTGAGGGAAGTGGACGCGCCCGATTCGAACACGCGCGTCCGACGAGCCCAGGCGCACGCTCGCGCCCGGGCGGAGCACTCCCGAGTACACGCGCACGTACGTCACGTACCCGTTGGGATCGGCCACGGTCTTGAACGCGAGCGCGCAGAGCGGCTCGTCGTCGCTCGGGCGCCGCAGGACCGCCTCGCCCGTGTCGGGGTTCTCGCCGCGGACCGCGGGGAGATCGACCGGGCTCGGGAGATACGACACGACGGCGTCGAGGAGCGTGGGCATGCCGATGTTCTTCAGCGCCGAGCCGCTCGTCACGACGACGAGCTTGCGCGCGAGGGTACCCTTGCGGAGCGCGCGCGCGAGCGCCGTCGTGCTCGGGTCGCGTCCCTCGACGAAGCCGGCCAGGACCTCGTCGTCGAGCTCCGCGCAGAGCTCGATCAGCGCGCGCCGCCGCTGCTCGAGCGCCGGCGCCAGGTCGCTCGGGACCGGCATCGCCATGCCGTGACCACCCTCGAAGCGCCAGAGCTTGCGCTCGAGCACGTCGAGGAGCGCGACGTTCGAGCTGCCTTCGCCGATGGGCACGATCGTCGCCGCCGGCGCGACGCCCAGGCGGTCGCGCAAATCGCGCAGACACATGTCGAAGTCGGCGCCGACCTTGTCGGTCTTGTTGACGAAGACCACCGAAGGTACGCCGAGGCGCTCGGCCTGCCGGAAGACCGTCTCCGACTGGCACTCGACCCCGGCGCTCCCGTCGAGCACGAAGACGGCCCCGTCGAGCACGCGCAGGCTGCGCTCGACCTCGATGCCGAAGTCGACGTGGCCGGGCGTGTCGACGATCTGGATGCGGTGCTCGGCGCCCGCGAACGGGCCGGTCGCAGGCGTCCAGGCGACGTGGGTCGCCGCGGCGTTGATGGTGATGCCGTGCTTCTGCTCGAGGGGATCGAAGTCGAGCACGGTGTCGCCGTGGTGGACCTCGCCCATCTTCCGGATGCGCCCGGTGTCGTAGAGGATCCGCTCGGCGCACGTG
>DATIQP010000970.1:0-2634 GCA_035470765.1 Polyangiaceae bacterium
CGGCTGGTGCGGCCGCGGAGCAGGGCGAAGGCGCCGACGGCCGCCAGCACGAGGGCGATCGAGCCGAGCTCGTTGCGCAGGAGGGAGACGGCCGAGCCGCCGCCCGCGCCTTCGCCGAGCCAGCCAGCGAACGCGCTCGCACCGTCGAGCGAGATGCCCGGCGCTGCGTGCCTTCGCCAGAGCTCCCACGCCGGGGCCGCGAGCCCGACGAGCGCCCACGGCGCCGCGGCGACGCCGGCACGCGGGCGCACGCTTCCCCCGAGCGCCAGCGCCACGCCAGAGGAGGCGGCCGCGACGAGCAGCACGGGCACGTCGTAGGTCGCCGCCAGCCCCAGCACGGCTGCGACGGCCGCCGGCGACGCCCCGAGCACCGCGAGAGCGAGCGGCGCGAGGGCGAGCGCCCCGCCCAGGGTCGCGCCGCCCACCGCGACGGCCTCGACGCGGGCCGGGAAGTGCAACGTGGCGAGCGCCGCCGCGACCGCGCAGAGGGCGGCCGCGAGCACGGGCGTGCGCGGCGCGACGACCGCGAGCGCGCGCCGGGCCAGGACGAAGGCGAGCGCGGCGAGCACGCCGGCGGCGAGCGTGGACGCGAGCGCCGCGCGCATCTCGGCGCTTCCGATCGGAACGGCCAGGAACGGCGCGGCCCATAGAGCGTCGAGCCCGTGAAACAGTCCCGTGGCCCCGAGGCCGATCACCCTCACCACCGCGGCGTCGTCCGACGCGCGCGCGGTCGGGCTCGCGAGGGTCGCGCCGAAGGCGAGCGGCGCGGCGACCGCCACGGCTCCCATCGCCGCCGTGGCGAGGGCGGTTCGGTCCGAGCGCTCGAAGGCCACCGCCCGCGCTTATATCACCGCCGCGCGACGGCGGTCCGAAATGGGGCTACATTGCCGTCCCTCTAAATGACTACCCAGGAGCTTGTGCCGTGGCCCGATTCATCGACGAGCTGAAACGCACCCACCACTGCGGCGCCCTGCGCGCCGGCGACGCCGAAAAAGAGGTCGTCCTCTTCGGATGGGTGTCGAGCTACCGCGACCACGGCGGCTGCATCTTCATCGATCTGCGCGACCGCGAGGGCATCACCCAGGTCGTCTTCGATCCCGAGCAGCCGGGCTACGGCGATCTGCCCAAGATCGCCCACGATCTGGCGCAGGCGCTCCGCAGCGAGTGGGTCGTCGGCGTGCGCGGCGTCGTCAAGAGCCGCGGCGCCAACAAGAACCCCCGGCTCGCCACCGGCGAGATCGAGGTCCACGGCATCGAGCTGAGCGTGTTCAACAAAGCCGACACTCCGCCCTTCGAGATCAAGGACGAGATCGACACCGCCGAGGAGAAGCGGCTGCAGTACCGCTACCTCGATCTGCGCCGCGCGCCGCTCCAGCGCACGCTGCGCATCCGCCACCGCATCCACCAGGTCACGCGGCGCTACTTCGACGACCAGGGCTTCCTCGAGCTCGAGACGCCGTTCATGGTCAAGTACACGCCCGGCGGCGCGCGCAACTTCCTCGTCCCCAGCCGCATGAACCCGGGCAAGTTCTTCGCCCTGGCCGAGAGCCCGCAGCTGTTCAAGCAGCTCTACATGGTCGCGGGGTTCGACAAGTATTTCCAGATCGTCAAATGCTTCCGCGACGAGGACCTGCGCCTCGATCGCCAGCCCGAGTTCACCCAGATCGACGTCGAGATGAGCTTCGTCAACCAGGACGACGTCTTCCGCGTCATGGAAGGCCTCATCTTCGCGGTGTGGAAGGAGACGCTCGGCGTCGACCTCAAGGAGAAGTACCCGAGCGGACGCTTTCCGCAGATGCCGTTCGAGGAGTCGATGGGCAAGTACGGCAACGACAAGCCGGACCTGCGCTTCGGCCTGCCGCACACCGACATCACCGACCTCGTCATCGATCACGGCGGCGGCGGCATCCCGTTCTTCAAGGACATCGCCGACAAGTTCGCGAGCGGCAAGTACCGCCGCGATCTCCCCGCCGAGATCGTCAAGGCGCTCCACATCCCGGCCGAGCACGCCAAGGCCCTCTCGCGCACCGAGGTCGACAAGCTCGAGGAGTTCGTCAAAGGCATGGGCGCCAAGGGGCTCGCCCGCGCGAAGATCGACGCCGAGGGCAACTGGACGCAGTCGCCGCTCGCCAAGACGATCACCAAGGAGCTGCGCGAGGCGGTCAACGCGCGCGTCGGCGCCAAGGACGGGTCGCTCGTCTTCTTCCAGTTCGGCAAGGAGAGCACCGTGCAGACGGTGCTCGCGAACCTCCGCGTGCACCTCGCCAAGCGCTTCAAGCTGATCCCCGAGAGCGGGCACGGCGGCAAGTTCGAGTTCCTCTGGGTCGTGAACCCGCCGCTGTTCGAGTACGACGACGACAAGAAGACGTGGGTCGCCGCGCACCACGCCTTCACCCGCCCGCACGACGACTGCGTCGAGCTGCTCGACAAGGACCCGGGGAAGGTCCTCTGCTACCGCTACGACCTGGTCCTCAACGGCTTCGAGATCGGCGGCGGATCCATCCGTCTGCACGACCCGGCCGTGCAGGCGAAGGTCTTCCGCGCGCTCGGCATCTCGGACGAGGACGCGCGGGCGAAGTTCGGCTTCTTGCTCGACGCGCTGCGCTATGGCGCTCCACCTCACGGCGGGATCGC
>DATIQP010000971.1:0-4850 GCA_035470765.1 Polyangiaceae bacterium
CCTCGCGGCCGGAGAAGTCGATGCGCGACACCCCCGAGGCGTCGAGGGTCACGAAGCCGTGCGAGCGCGTGTGCCGGCGATGCGAGATCGCGAAGCCGAGCGCGAGCGCGACCGCGACGGCCATCGACGCGTACACGACGAGCGGCGGCGCCCAGACGAAGAGCACCGGGAGCAGCACCGAGCCGATCGCCGCGCGCAGGCGCCAGCGCGCAACCGGAGGTCCGAGGCGGAGGCGGGCGAGCGACGGCGACATCGGTCCCACCATGAAACGTTAGCACCCGCCCACACCTTTGGCTGGCGATCGAAGTCATCGGCCAGCCGCGTGAGGCGGTGTAAGAGAGGCGCTTACTTCTTCGTCGGATCGTTCGGGTCGGGATCGGTCGCGTCCGGCGTCCCGTCGTCGTCGAGGTCGCGCACGGCCGGCTTGAATCCCTTCACCACGGGCACCTGCCCCGCGAAGGCGGAGGAGAAGAAGCCCGTCATCATGGCCTGCGACTCGAGATACGGGCACCGCACGGTGTAGGGCTGCGGTGCCTTGGGCCAGACGGTGGTCTGGTCGAAGAGCGCCCACGGTGCGGCGTAGGTCCGGTCGCCGGTGGACTGCACGAGATCGCCGCTGTGCGTACCGGGGCCGACCTGCACGACGACGGCGGTCGTGCCGGCGACAGGCACGTCGTGGATCGCCCCGTTCGTGTCGGGCGCGGCCGTCGTGAGAGGGACCTTGTGCGGATTGGCGTCGGGTTTCGTCAGGTCGAGCAGCTCGGCGTTCGAGCCCACGTTCGGCCCCGCCAGGGGGAAACCCGCCGCCCGCGCAAGCGCCTCGGCGCCTTCGTTGGTCACGAGCTCGTCGAAGAGCACCTCGGTCTGCAGCACGTTGCGAGCCTTGGTGGGGTTGCCCTTGAGCAGGGCCGGCGCAGCGACGAGGTCGGACGCGAACAGTAGCGGATCGCTGGGCTCGAAGATCGTGCCGATCAGCGTCATCATCAGGTGGCTGTCGGCGAACTGATCGTTGACGAAGCCGAAATTGAGCCCGCCGCCTGCGATCGAAGAGGCGAAGACCGGCGAGTGCGAGGCGAGCTCCGTGATCACACCGCCACCCGTGACGTCGAGCATCCACGCCTGAACGTTCGGCTCGATCGCGGCCGCGACCGCGCCCTGGATGCCGCCCAGCGAGTCACCGACGTATGCGACGTGCGCGGGATCGATCTTCGGCACCGTGGCGCCCGTCTTCAGCGGGGAGAGATCCGGGGTCGAGCGGAGGACCTTCACGAGCTGTGCCGTGTCGAACGAGCCCTGCCGCCACTGATCACGCAGCGCGCCGATGTTGAGCAGCGAGCCGAACAGGTCCCCCGATCCGTTGACCGCGCCGTTGACCGGATCGGCGAAGCCGTCGGGGCCGTCGTATTTCGCGCCTGGCGCCGTCGCCCAGATGGTGTGCTGGTCGACCTGGAATTGCGGCTCGGGGGCGCGCGCCCCGAAGGTCACGCTGTCGATCGCGGCCACTGCCCATCCCTGCGCGCAGAGCGTGTTGGCGAGGTCGAGCGCGAACAGTCGCGAGTTCGAAAGACCGTGCTGCACGATGACGACGGGGAAGCCGGCGGCCGGCATGGTGGTCGCGGTGGGCAGGAAGAACGTGACCCAGATCTTGCTGGTCGGCTTCTCGGGGGCGGGGATGATCTTGCCGCTCGAGTCGCGCGCGAAGTTGGCGTGATCGGGATCGACGTAACCGTTCGCGCGCACCTGCAGGTAGTTGACCGCGTCGAACTCGGCCGTGCCGACGGCGTCGATCTTGTCGTGCGCGCGCACGGGGAGCAGCGCGTCCGGATCGTCGACGCCGCTCGTGAGCTTGTTCTTCGGGTCGACGACGCCGAGCCAGTCGTCGAGCGTGGCGGTGAACCCCGCGGTCGTGACGGCCGAGAACTTCGCGACGCCCATGGGCTGCATCGAGGCCGCGTCCCAGTGGAGCGCCGGCGCCGGCGCGTCCTCGAGCTGATCGCGGAGCGAGTACAGCTCTTTTTCCATGGTGTTGGTCGTGAAGACCGCGAGTCCGACGACCTTGGCCCCGTCCTGCGACAGCGGCGACGCGAGGAGCTTGTTCACGGTGTCGAGGGCGCCGCCGTACAGCGCGGCGAGCGGCGCGCTGCGATCCCCGGTGGCGAACGCGGCGAAGTCGGCGCTCGGCGCGACCGACTTGCCGCTCTTGCCGAGGATGCGGCTCGTCACCACGGCCGCGAACGGGTGGCCGCCCGGCAGCACCACGCCGCGAGCCGGCCCGATGCCCAGCACGGGCCGGGTCTTCGCGAGCGGCGCGACGTGGTAGGCGGCGCGGCAGGGAATGATGGCGTGATAGGTGTCGGGCTGGTCGAGCTGGACGAGGTAGACCGAGCTGAAATTGCCGACCGTGGTGGCCTCGTCCTGCGGCAGCGTGGCGGTCTCGATCTTCGCCGCGGCGACGGAGCCGTCGTCGTTCGGCGGCTCGGAGGGGTCGTCGATGTAGAACTCGGCGAACGTGGAGCGGCCGAAGCCGTCGTGCACGGAGAGCGCGTGCTCGAGCATGTTGGAGTTCTGTTTGACGACCGCGTCCATCCCCGGGATGGTGCCGATGTGACCGTTCACGAGGTACGCGTCGGACGGGAACGGCACGTCCATGAAGTTCGGCGAGGCGTTGCTGGAAACGAACCGCACCGTCGGCCCGCCCGTCGGCGGCACGACGTTGCTGCTGCTGCACGCGCCACCCACGCTGACGGCCAAAAACAGCCCCGAAACAGCCCAGAAGCGAAAGAAGCTCATCTCCCACAAATACCATCATCCCGCGCTGGCTCGTCCTTTTCCTTTACCGAGGAGCGACGCGCCGTTACTCTTCCGTTCTCACTTTCTGGGAGGCTGCAATGCGCTTTCGTCTTCGCCCGGTGACCGTGCTCGTCTTCTCGATTCCGACCGCGCTCATGGGCGTGCTCGCCGCGTGCGGCGGCGACACCACGACGACCGACGGCGGCAGCGACGCCACGGTCGACGTGGCGAAGGACGTGACCCCCGACGTCAACAAGCAGGACGTGACCGTGGCGGACGCGGGCTGCGACGCCCCCGACCTCTCGGCCCTCGTGGGCGACGCCGGGCTCGACGTCGACGCAGGCGGCTTCAACTTCGCGCCCTGCCTGACGTGCCTCGAGGCGCCGCCCGACGCGGGAGGCTGCGGTAACGCGGTGCAGAGCTGCAACGCGGACTGCTGGTGCCGCCAGGGCATCATCGATTTCGGCACCTGCATCGCGCAGACCCAGGACGTCCAGGGCTGCGGCTTGGCCGCCGTCCAGTCCGGCAACGGGAACCTCATCTCGCTCCTGACCTGCGCCCAGCAGAAGTGCTTGAGCGCCTGCACCGGCGGCGGAGGGGACGGCGGCACGGCGGATGGCAGCAGCGACGCCAGCCCGACCGACGCGGGCGGCGGCGGCTGACCGTCACCCCGGCACGGGCGATCCGAGTCCCATTGCGCTGATTTTCCCCCTGTGGGAGAAACCAGCATGGCCACGCTGCCGATCGCCCCGCAGAGCCCCGTCCACGCGAAGAAGCCGCCCGTCGACCCGTCGACGCTCGCGCACAAACAACTGCTCGACGGGCCGTTCTGGCAACGCATCCCGGCGTGGCGAAACGTCGACGAGAAGACGTTCCTCGACCACCACTGGCAGGCGAAGAACACCATCACCAACGTCCAGAAGCTGCTGAAGGCTCTGGAGGGGCTCGTGTCGCCCGGGTTCGCGGCGGACGCAGAGGAGGGGTTCAAGAAGGCGCCGATGAGCGTGCGCGTGAGCCCGTACCTGCTCTCGCTCATCGACTGGGAGAACCCGTACGAGGATCCGCTCCGCATCCAGTTCGTGCCGGTCGTCTCGCGCCTGTTGCCCGATCACCCGAAGCTGCACCTCGACTCGCTCAACGAGCAGGGCGACGCGCCGGTGCCGGGCCTCACCCACCGTTATCCCGACAAGGCGCTCTTTCTGCCGCTCGACACGTGCCCGGTCTACTGCCGCTTCTGCACGCGCAGCTACGCGGTCGGCATCGACACCGAGGAGGTCGAGAAGGTCAACCTCAAGGTGAGCGAAGAGCGCTGGCAGCGCGCGTACGAGTACATCGCCTCGCGGCCCGAGCTCGAGGACATCGTCATCTCGGGCGGCGACGCGTACCAGCTCCGACCCTCGCAGATCGAAGAGATCGGCGAGGCCCTGCTCGCCACGTCGAACGTGCGGCGCATGCGCTTCGCGACCAAGGGCCCGGCCGTCATGCCGATGAAGCTCCTGACCGACGACCCGTGGGTCGACGCGCTCACCCGCATCGTCGAGAAGGGCCGCAAGCTGCACAAGGAAGTGGTGCTCCACACGCACTTCAACAACCCGAAGGAGATCACCGCCATCACGGAGCGGGCGATGAACCGCCTCCACGAGCGCGGCATCTTCGTCCGCAACCAGACGGTGCTCCAGCGGCGCGTCAACGACACGCCCGAGGTGATGACGCTGCTCGTGAAGCGGCTCGGACACGTCAACGTGCACCCGTACTACGTCTACGTGCACGATCTGGTGCGCGGCGTGGAGGACCTCCGCACGACGCTCGACACCGCCCTCTACCTCGAGAAGCACGTGCGCGGCTCGACGGCCGGCTTCAACACGCCGGTCTTCGTCGTGGACGCGCCCGGCGGCGGCGGCAAGCGCGACGCGCACTCCTACGAGTACTACGACCGCGAGTCGGGCATCAGCGTCTTCACGGCGCCGGCCGTCAAGCCGGGCCAGTTCTTCCTCTACTACGACCCGCTCGCCGACCTGAGCGAGTCGGCGCGCCGCCGGTGGGCGGAGCCGCGCGAGCAC
>DATIQP010000972.1:0-6253 GCA_035470765.1 Polyangiaceae bacterium
GGCCCGTTGAACTTGGCCGAAAGGACCCGTCCACCCCAGACGAACGGCTGCCGCGCGGGGCTCTGGGCCTTGGCGGGCGGGAAGAACGCCGCCTGGCTGGGATGATTCGTCGGGAGCGTGACGGTCAATTCGACGACCACGCCGGCGGCGTCATGCTGGAGCGAAGCGGTCGTGGTCGCGGAGGCGAGCATCGTGCAGGCCGACGGCGGCGGCATGGGATCGGAGGCCGCCAGCGGGTGCCGCGTCAGTAGGCTCTCCTGCTCGGGTCCGGCGGCGGCCGTCCCGGACGACGACGCCACGGGCGGCGTCGCGCGCACGACCGCAGCCGCATCGCTCGCCAGCGTCGACGCGCCCGCGTCGGGTGCCGACAAGGTCACGGTGTTCGTCGGCGCGGCCTCGTGCGAGCAGCCTGCCGCCACGGCCGCCGCGAGCATGCGCTGCATGTGGACGAGCGTCCTCGCCCGCACCTGGTTCTTGCCCCGACCGCTGCTCATGCATCGAGGCTACAGCTTCTCGGCGTGTTTTTGCCGGGTTCGGCGTCCATTGACTGCGCATCCGTTCAGTGCCCAAGATCGGGCATTCGGAGGCCAGCATGCTCGAAAGTCGACTCAACGTTCTGCGGCAGCTTCAAGCCGAAGTGGAGAGGGACGAGAACCGCCACGTCCCGCTGATCGTCGGAAACGTGCGCGGCGTGACGGAGGTTCGGTTCGTCGCGCTTCGCGAGAACGACAACGCGCTCGTCGTCGAGCGATGCGATCGGCGCCTCGCGTTCATCCCGCTCGACTTCGTCTGCACGTCGTGGCGCGAGCAGCGCCCTCACGGGACGCTCCACCGCGTCCGCGTGACGCGATTCGGGTGGCGTCGCGTCATCGGCTTGCCGGCCATCGCGGCCGAGCGAACGACGCGGGTGGGATGATGGGACCGTCGCTCCTCGTGCGCGCGCTGCTCGCGTCGCTTCAGGACGTCGCCGAGAAGAGGGGCCTCGTCGACTTCAAGGTGCGCCACACGGTGAATCGCCAGGGCCAGCTCGTCGTGTGCATCATCGTCGATGCGCCGGCGCGCGAGCCGGACAAGTGGCGGCAGATGGCGTGACGAGCGCTCAAGGATTGAGCGCGGGGGCGCCGGTCGCAGCGCACGGCGACTTGCGCGCGCAGCCGTGCTCCGCGAGCACCTTGCAGCGCGACGACTGGGCCGCGCACGCCGCCTCGTCGAGCGTTTCGCAGCGCGAGATGCAACCCACCGTCGGGCAGTTCGACGCGAAGCACCGCGCGGCGGCGATGCAAGCGACCGCCGATTCTCCGCGATACGCCATTCCCTCGCACCGCGTGTCGGCCTTGCACGCGGCGAGCGTGCGGTGTGCGCCGCACGGATCGCCCGCGGGCGCGGCGCACCAGTCGTCGGTCCGAAAGCCGCAGGGCTCGCTCGCGGCGGGCGGGGGGCTCTTCTTGGTACAGGCCGCGAGCAAGAGCACGGCGAGGACGATGGAAAGGCGTGCTCCTGTCATCGCTCGCTCCGCGCGCTCACGGCACCACCGTAACACCGGAGGCGGGGCGGGGGCGGGGGCGGAGGCGGAGGATTTGACGCGCTTTCGCCGGCAGCGGGAGCGAATTTCACATCGCGGAGGCATCCGAGCTCGTGCGTGGGCGTGGGCGGTCGGACCGGTGCGGCGCGCGGTGCTATGAAAGAACGATGCGTTCACTTCCTCTCGCCCTCGTCTTCTTCACCGCTTGCAGCTTCAACCTCGGCCCGATCGGCTACGACATCCCCTACGACATTCCCGAGCAGACCGTCCCCGGCAATGCCGCCGCACACGCTGCGGGCGTCGTGGTCGGTGCGCCCCTGACTTCGTTTCCCGTCAACATCGACCTCGCTCAGCAGGCCAAAGCGAACGGCGTCACCGCCTTCTCGCAGGTCACCCTCCAGTCGCTAAGCCTGTCGATCACGAAGAACAGCGGCTGCTTCGACTTCGTGCAGGACGTGTCGATCACGATCTCGAGCACGAAGGCCGGCACGACGCTCCAGCCCGCCGTGATCGCCACCGGCTCGAACCCCGGCTGCGTGCAGACCTTCAACCTCCAGCCGAACAGCACGGTCGACCTGAAGCCGTACCTCGACGAGGGCGCGCAAGCGACACCGACCGCCCACGGCATCCCGCCCGCGAGCGACGTGTCGTTCAACGGCCACCTCGTGGCGCACGCGGCGCTTTAGGAGCCCCCATGCTCGAGACGCTCGCGGATGGGGTGCACGTCGTGTCGGCCCCGCTGTCGTTCCTCGGCCTGCGCGTCGGCACGCGCATGACCGTGCTGCGCTTGTCGGATGGCAGCGTCCTGCTCCACTCGCCCGTGCGTGTCGACGACGAGACGAAGCAGGCGATCGACCGGCTCGGCCCCGTGACCTTCATCGTCGCGCCGAACACCTACCACCACCTCTACGTCGCCGATGCGCTCGCGCAGTGGCCCAACGCGCGCGTCGTCGCGCCGTCGGCGCTCCGGAAGAAACGGAAGGACCTGCGGATCGACCTCCACCTCGACGACCCGCCTCCCGACGCGTGGAAGGACGACCTCCTCACCTTGCCGGTCGAAGGGTCGATGCTGCGCGAGACGGTCCTCGTCCACCGCCCGACGCGCACGCTCGTCAGCGCCGATCTCGTGGAGAACTTCCTGGCGATGGACCACGCCCCGACGCGCGCCTACCTGAAGCTCGGAGGGATCTACGGCAGGCCCGGCTGGCACCGCGCGCTGCGCTTCATTTACCGAGATCGCGCAAAGGCGAAGCGCAGCATCGAGCGCATCCTCGACGAGCCCATCGATCGCGTGATCCTCGCGCACGGCGCGCCGATCCTCGACCGGCCGAAAGAGGCTGTGCGCGAGGGGCTCTCCTTCCTCCTCGGCTGACGAGGAAGCGCTGGCCGGTGAGCTCGCCCAGGACGGCAACGTCCTCGATGCCGAGGCGCGTCTCGATCGCCTGCTCGATGAAGAGCCGAAAGATGCCGCGTTCAGCCGTACGACTGGCACACGTACCAGGGTGCCTTGTCGTACAAAGTGAATCCGCCGCAGACGAGCGTCAGCGTCACGGGGCAGTTGCCGCTGAACCGATCGAAGTCGAACGCCCCCATGAGACTGCCGTCCTGGACGAAGCAGAGCAGCGTCGAAGATCGCGTCACCCGAACGCCGGCCGAAAACGGCGACGACGATGTGATGCTCACCGAGCCGCCATCATCCCACCCGCACCCGGTGATGGGGGGTCGGGCGCCAAGCGACGTATCCGCCACGGGCGGCTCGGGGGCACCGACCTCCCACGTGATCGTGGTGCCGCCGCGCGCCACGGTGACGGTGCACGGCGTGTTGGATGCGCCGCTGACGTCCAACCCCGCGGCCGTCGGCGTAGGCTCCGAGGTAAAGGCGGGAGACGCGCACGCGACGATCGCGAGCGTCGTCGCCGGCAAGGTGGAGAGAAGCCGACCGAGCACACTGCTAGCGTAGCAGGAGCGCTTCTTTCCGCGAGCGACGACGAGCGACACACGGCGGCTTGATCAAAGTCGCGTCATCGCGACGGAGGTCGCCTCGAGGCTGCCCTTCGGCGGAACGCGTGGCGTAAGATCCCGAGAGAGTCATGGCGATCGATCCCGCCTCCTCCTCGCACGACCTCGCGGAGCACCTGCTCGATCACAACTATCCGATCGAGCGCGAGACCATGGCCGACGTCTCCGCGCTGCTCGCCCAGGTCGCGAGCGTGCACGGCGCGCGTCACCCGGAGCTGCACGCCCTCGAAGCGACCTGGGCCGAGCTCTGCGGGTGTCTCGGCCGGCACCTGCGCGACGAGCGCTCGATGCTCGCGCCGCACGTCGAGCAGCAGACGCCGCCAGCTCCGGTGCCGGGACCGCGTTCGGGTGCGATGGCGAGCCAGCACAAGGAGGTGCTCGCCCTCGTGCGCCGCGTGCGCGAGCTGACGGGCGGCTACGCCCCGCCCGCCGACGCGTGCGACGCGTACCGCGCGCTCCTGGCGAGCCTCGCGGAGTTCGAGGAGGACGTGCACGAGCACGTGGAGCTCGCGGACAACGTGCTCAGGCGCTAAGGTACTGGTCGCCTTTCACTTCGCGTCCCGCAGATCCCTGCGCACCGAGCGCGGCAAGCGATCCAGGACCGGCAGCACGCCGAACGCCGCCTGGTTCGGCAGCCAGAGCGAGCCTTCGACCGCGACGTCCGTCAGCGAGCCGTCGTCCACCCACCGGCTGAAGACGCGCGGGTCCTCGGCGACCAGCACGAAGTCCGCCTTCTTCGGCAGCTTGTCCTGCACGCGAAGCGTCCCCTTGTCGACGACGAGCGCAAAGTCGCCCCCGGCCGTCCTCACGCCGACGACGTGCGTTCGACCGGCGATGTCCTTTCGCGCGCGCGGGCTCTTGCCGACGTCGGCGGCGAGCTTCTTCATCGCGGCGAGCGCAGCGGCCATCGCCTTCGCCGCCGCGGCGTCGCGCTTCACCTTGGGCGCCTTCGGCGTCTCGAAGCTCAGGTCGGACGCGAGCAAGGGCTTCTTGGCGAGCTGCTTGGCCGTGAGCTCCGACGCCGGCACCCAGAAGATGTCGCGGATCGAGCCGACGCGGTCGTCCTCGAACACGAGCTTGAGCTTCGTGCCCTTCACGAAGATGCCGGGCCGGGCCAGCCCCGTGGTCGTGCGCAGCCTCGACGGAAGGTACGACGCCGCGGGCGCATCGGTCGCCACGTCCACGTAGCCGCGGCAGAACGGCGCGTCGCCGATGAACGAAGCGGATGGGAAGATGGTGATCGGCGCGGTCGCGGCGAGCACGCCCTGGTGCGGCAGCGCGATCTCCTTCATCTCCACGAAGTCGCACGCCGGGCAGTGCCACGTCGCCGCGGGCACCATCACCTGCTTGCACTTCGGGCACCGCGCGCCGATGAGCTTTCCCTCGCGCAGCGCGAAGAAGAAGCGCGAGAGCTCGCCGTAGGTCTGCTTGTAGAAGGTCACCATGTGCGTCGCGAACTGGAGGCACGGCGTCTTGTCCATGCCGACCACCTCGCTGACCTCGCGCGGGATGTTGAAATCGAGCGGGAGGGCCGGTTGCGGCTGCGTCCTCTTCGCCTTCGCTTTCGCCTTCGCGTTCGCCTTCCCGTTCATTGGGCACCTCCATCGAGCTCGACGACCATCGCGCCGCCGTACACGGCGTTGATGGCGCCGGTGCCGTGCACTAGGCCGAGCGGCAGCTTCCGGTTGATCATCTCGCGGCGCAGCGACCACATCGAGAACATGTTGGACCCTCCGACGAAGTGGCCTCCGAAGATGAGGCCGCCGGAAGGGTTGATGAGGATCTGCCCTTTCGGCGGCGGCTTGTCGTCGCCGAGCTTGCGGATGTCGGCCATCACGCCGTCGTCCACGAGCTTGCGCGTCTTGCCGATCGGCACGAAGCCGAGCTCGCCCATCGTGATCATCAGCTGCGCCACGAACGCGTCGTGGAGCTCGACGACCGGGATGTCCGACGCCTTGACGCCCGCCATCGCGTACGCGCGCTCGGCGGCGAGCCGGTCGGAGACGATGCGATCGAGCGGTTTGTAGTAGCTGCCGCGGCCGGGCGCGTAGGCCTCGTTCGCGGCGCCGACGCCCTTGACCCAGATCGGCGGCTGGCCCGTGCGCTCGGAGATCTCGCGCGCCTTCTTCTCCGACGCGAAGATGATCCCGCCGGCGCCTTCGGTGTACATGCACGCCTCGAGCAGCCGCAGGAACGGCGCGATGATCCACCGCGACGCGAGAACCTGCTCGGCGGTGACCTTCTCGTCGCGCCGCTGCGCGTACGGGTTGCGGTTGCCCTGCCGGCAGAGCATCTCGACGATCTGCGCGCGCACGCGCGCGTCGCCGATGTCGTTCGGGTACGAGTCGTTGTAGCCCATGCACATCTGCATGTACGAGTCGCTCGCAGTGGCGCCGAGCGGGTACTCGAAGAACGGGTCCCAGCTCTTGGCGATGGTGTCGATCACCATCGGCGTGGCGGTCTTCGATCGCGGGTCGAAGCAGTCGGTCGCCTTCTCGCCGCCCACGCAGAGCACGCAGTCGGAGACGCCGCTCGCCACCTCCATGTACGCGGTGCGCATCGCGTAGAAGCCCGTCGCGCCGCCGCTCGTGACGCGCGTGCCGGGCTTGTTGGCCATGCCGATGAGGCCCGACAGGGTGCTCTCCGGGATCGCCTGGTGCTCGAAGATGTCGTTGTAGATGCCGTAGACGACCGAGTCGACCTCCTCGGCCT
>DATIQP010000973.1:0-2813 GCA_035470765.1 Polyangiaceae bacterium
GGTTGTCTCGGGGCCGACAGCCAGAGGGGGCGTGCGCGCGCGCAGGCCGTCAGGCCGAGCACGCGCACGGGGGGAGCTACAAACTCACATCCGCCATGATGATCGGCGGAATGTGCATCAACGTAATCTCCGGCGTCCTCAGCGCGGTCCCCTTGGCCATGTCGAGCGCCTCCTGCATCGTCTTGGCCGTCTCGTACCCGAACAGCTTGGGGATGTACTCGTTGTCCGCGCCGACGACGATGACGCGCCCGATGTGCTGCCGGCCGGCCTCGCCCCAGTACCACATGAAGAACGGGTGCGCCGGGTGATACGCGTGCCCCGTCCGGTACATCTGGATGTAGGCCGGGTTCTTCACGAACCTCGGCTCGAACTCCTTGTGCATCACCATCGCGTCGCGCGTCTGCGGCAGGACGTCGTGCACGAACTCGATGTAAGGGGCATGGTGCTCCTTGTGGAACTGGTCGGTCATCGGGTGAGCGATGATCATCGTGCCGCCCTTCTTCAGGAGCGGTGCGCCGCGGTACAGGTTGAAGAGGTACCCCTCGGCCATGACCTGCACGAGCAGCGGGTTGAGGAACGCGTTGACGTTGTACGGCGAGATGTACGGCACGCCGCAGACGAGCACGTCGGCCTGTCCCTTGACCGGCACGAGGTACTGCTCGTAGCAGCGCGCGAGCGTCTGCTCGTGGACGGCCTCGGTCTCGCCGGCGAAGACGCCCGTCACGCCGTAGGGGGAGGGGACCCTCTGGAACACGGCCTCGCGCGCGGCCTGCGGCAGGTTCGCCAGCGAGAAGTGAAGCCCGCGCAGAGCCGTCTTCTCGGCGCCGGTGAGCTCGTCCTCGTTCTTGGTGAGGAAGCCGAGCGGCGAGTCGAACATGCGGTTGTTGATCGTCGTCTCGATGGTGAAGACGTTGAGCGCCTTGTTCGTCACGCGGCCCATGCGCGTCACGCTGTCGGCGAGCGCGCTCGCCTTCGGGTCCATGTACGAGTGGCACTCGCGCATCACCTTCGGGTTGTGGTGGGAGCGCAGGCTGCGGTAGCCGCAGAGCCCGACGGTGACCGACTTGTGCCCGCCGTCCATGGGCACGAAGTTCAGGTTCACGTAGATGACGAGGTCCGCCTCGACGGCCTTGCGATTGAGCTCCACCTCTTCGCCGAGCTCCGTCGTGCCGACGAGCTTCATCCCGTTCGGGTCCTCGGCGTCGTGGTTGTAGAGGCGATCGGGCCAGTAGGCCTCGAAGATGCGGTTGCCGACGACGTGGCGCACCTCGTCCGCGGTCATCCGGCGGTGCACGCTCGTCGCGATGATCATCTCGAAGTCGTCGACGCCGTGGTCCGCCAGCAGCTCGAGCACCACGGTGAGCACGCGCTCGCGCACGTCGGGGCGGCGCATCGGCGGCAGGGGAAGCGAGATGTCGTCGATGGCGATGACGACCTTCATGCCCGGCTTGAGCTTGGCGTAGAGCGGCTCGGAGTTGGTCGGGTGGTTGATCGCGTAACGGATCGCCGCGTCGACGTCCTTCAGGCTCTCGAGAGGCGGGCGCGGGTAGATGACACGCGTGCCGGCCGGGAAATCGGCCTCGAGGAGGCGGTCACCGTAAAAGAGGGTGCGCGGCGCGCTCCGCTTGTCGAGCGTGACGACGAGGGGGTGAGACATGGGACGCGCAGCATAGGCGGGGGGGCGGCGGAGAGAAAAGGACGAATGTGAGAAGGCTCGCAGCCTGTGTGAGCGACGTCGGCGTTAGTCGAGCGAGAGGACCGGCCACCCGTAGGCGTGCGCGAGGCGCTTCAGCTTCCCGTCCGGGTTCACCGCCGCCGGGTGGCCGACCACGCTGAGCATCGGTACGTCCGAGTAGCTGTCCGAGTAGGCGAAGCAGTGCGACAGATCGTAGCCGGCGCCCTTCGCGTGCTCGCGAATGAGGCGCGCCTTCTCGGGGCCCGCGACGACCGGCCGCAAGAGGCGGCCCGTGGCGTAGTTGGCCTTGAACTCCAGGCGGTTGGCGATGAGCGCGGACGCGCCGAGGTAGTCGACCAGGTGCTCGAGGACGAAGTCGAGCGCGCCGGAGACGAGCACCACGTCCTGGCCCTCGTCGCGGCAGCGCTTCACCAGCGAGCGCGCGTTCGGGAAGAGGGCGGGCTTGATGACCTTGTCGAAGCACTCCTCGCTGAGGAGCAGCAGGCGGTCGCGCGAGATGCCTTCGTACGCGGAATACAGGAGCTCGTTGAACGTCCGCCGGTCCCGCATCTCGGCGAGCACCATCTGCGGGCTCTTGACGGCCGCGCGCAGCAGCCGCCCCAGCGATTGCGCGGGGGTCTGCTGGTTCAGGAGGTAAAAGACGGTCGGCTGGACGAGGTTGGTGCGGACCAGCGTCCCGTCCACGTCGAAATAGCTCGCGGGCACGGCGAGGTTTTGGCGGATGGTCTGGGCGCTGTCAATGGTTGCCTGCTCCGCCGCCGGCGCGGCGATGGTACAAGGCAGGGTCATGGACCAGAACGAAGCCAAGCTCGTCGCCGCGCGCGCCGCGATAGGCGAGCTGCCCCCTTCGGGCGTGATCGGCCTTGGGTCGGGCTCGACCGCCAAGCTCTTCGTCGATGAGGTCGGCGCGCGCGTCAAGGCCGGCGCCCCCTACCGCGGCGTGCCGACGTCGCAGACCACGCGGGCACAGGCGCAAGCGCTGGGCATCCCGCTTCTGGGCGACGAGGAGCCGTGGGACATCGTGATGTGCGTCGACGGCGCCGACGAGGTCGACGAGCGGCTCAACCTGATCAAGGGCGGAGGCGGCGCGTTGACCCGCGAGAAGATCGTCAACGAC
>DATIQP010000974.1:0-7969 GCA_035470765.1 Polyangiaceae bacterium
ACCAACGTCCCCGTGGGCAGCAACATCCCCGTCGTCATCCAGCTCGGGCGGTGGCGGCGGCAGGTGAGCTTCAACGTGACCGCGTGCGCCTCCGCGTCGGTCGGCGACATCCGGATGCCGCGCAACAAGTCCGAAGGGGACATCCCCTTCACCGCCTTCTCGACGGGCTCCGTCGACGGCCTCGAGTGCGTGCTGCTCAAGATGGGCGTCGACCAGGCCGAGTTCACCAACCCCGGCGGCGGCGGGCGCATCGAGATATATCGCGGCAACGGCGCCAGGATCTCGAACGCCACGCCGGGCGAGGCGAGCCTCGTCACGACGACGACCGCGATGGACAACTACGACCAGATCTTCTTCCCGTGCTGGGGATCTCAGGTCAACAAGGCCTCGACGCCGCTCGCGAACCTCGTGAGCTACGCGAACGCCGGAGGCCGCGTCTTCGCCACGCACTTCAGCTACACGTGGCTCTACACCAACACGCCGTTCAATCAGACGGCGGCGTGGAACGTGAACGCCAACATGCTCAACTCGGCCACCGCCGAGATCGACACCTCGTTCACCAAGGGCAAGACGTTCGCGCAGTGGCTCGGCCTCGTCGGAGCGCTGAACATCAGCACCAACCCGCCCGAGATGACGATCACGGACCCGCGCCACGACTTCGACAGCGTCACGTCCCCGGCGCTCCGCTGGATGTACACGGTCAACGAGAACCCGAACTTCCCGCTGCACTACACCTTCGACACCCCCTGGAACCAGACGAGCCAGTGCGGGCGTGTCGTCTTCAGCGACTTCCACGTCACGAGCTCGAACACCAGCACCGCCACGTTCCCGAACGAGTGCAGCGCCAGCCCGATGACGGGCCAGGAGAAGGCGCTCGAGTACATGATCTGGGATCTGGCCTCGTGCGTCCCGCCGCCTCCCAAGCCGGCGTGCACGCCGCTCACCTGCCAGCAGCAGAACATCAGCTGCGGGCCGGCGGGCGACGGCTGCGGCGGCCTCCTCAACTGCGGCTCCTGCACCACGCCCGCGATCTGCGGCGGCGGCGGGCCCGGACAGTGTGGAGCGCCGGACACCGGGACCTGCACGCCGATGACGTGCCAGCAGCTCGGCTTCAACTGCGGGCCTGCGGGCGACGGCTGCGGCGGCCTGCTCAATTGTGGCACGTGCGTGGCGCCCGACACCTGCGGTGGCGGTGGCCAGTCTGGCGTCTGCGGGGGCACGACGGTCAAATGAGATGCTGAACCACGGTGACTTCGGTGCCGACGTCGCGGAGTGGCAGACCTTCCTCAGGGCAAAGGGCTATTGCAGCTGGGAAGGTCGCCCGCTCCGCGTGACCGGGGAGTTCGACGACGACACCGAATTCGCCACCGCCCGTTTCCAGCGCGACCAGGGGCTCGCGGAGACGGGCATCCTGTGCCCGCAGACGGAGAGCCTGGCGCGCGCGATGGGATGGTTGGCTTCTTCCCTACCCGCGTGAGGTTTTCGCAACCTCGCACGCATCAAGGCGCACTGAGTCCATAGGCTTCTCGTTTCTTTGGAGCCATTGGAGGATGTAGATGCGCTTCGCCCTCGTCTTTTCTTGGTTACCGCTCGCCTTGCTCGCCTGTGGCGGAGCGCCCAGCACGAGCGTTCTCGTGGATGCGTCCGTCACCGACGACGGTGGTCCAGGCGGCAACACCCAGACGCTGAGTTGCGGCGCGGGCTCATGCGCGCTGCCCACGCAGTCGTGCTGCGTCTACGACACGACGCCCACTACGTACGCGTGCGTCGACGGCCCGAGCTGTCCGTTGCTCGATGGCGGCGGCGGAGGAGGACAGGGTACCGCTCTGCAGTGCAGCGGCGCCGCCAACTGCCCTCAAGGGACCGTGTGCTGCGTCTTCGAGCAGCCCAACAAGCAGGTGGCGTCGGCGTGCCAGCAGACCTGCGCCAGCAACCAGGCCCAGCTCTGCGATCCCACCGCCGCCGTCTCGGGCTGCGCGGCGGACGCCGGCGCGTGCTCGTCCGCCAACGTCAGCGACTGGGGCCTGCCGAAGGGATACGCCACGTGCGGCGGCGTCGGAAACTAGCGGGCGCGGCGCTGATCGCCTTCGCGGCCTCGCTTGGCGGGTGCACCGCGGACACGTTCGCTGGCGCCGACGCCGGAGGCGACGCTGGCGGGAGCGACGCCGCGGATGGCGGCGGTGGGTGCACGTGCACCGCCCCCGATCTCTGCTGCGTCTATTCGTCGTCGCAGGGGACGACGTACACGTGCGCCGCCTCCTGCACCCCGTCCACGTCGGGCCAGGACCTGTCCGCGCTCGCTTGCACGAGCACCGCGGACTGCGGCGGGGCCAGCGCCGTCTGCTGCATCTGGCGCTCCAACAACGTGAATCAGTCCGCGTGCTTGCCCCAGTGCGACTCGACGCTGAACCAGGTCCAGCTCTGCGATCCCTCGAGCGGGAGCGCGGGCTGCCCGGCCACCGAGCCCTGCTCGACCAACAACATCGCCGACTGGAGGCTGCCGCAGAGCTTCGGGACGTGCGGCGGTGTGGGCGTCCCCTGAAGAGCGCACCTTTTCTGTAACTCCTCTCCCGTTCGAGCCCACAATGGACAACGTGGCCATAGCTGCTCGCCGTCTGGGGGACGTGGATCTGGCGCGCCGGTGCGTCTCCGGCGACCGCCTGGCCCAGAAGCGCGTCTTCCAGGAGCAGAAGAAGCGCGTGCACGCGCTGCTCTACCGGATCCTCGGCTCCAACTCGGAGATCGACGATCTCGCCCAGGAGGCTCTCCTCGAGGTGTTTCGGTCGCTGCCCACCTTCCGCGGCGACGCGCTGCTCTCGACGTGGGTGGAGCGCATCACGGTGCGCGTCGCGTACGCGTACATGGCGCGCAGGCGCAGCGACGTCGTGCGCCTCTCGCTCGTCCCCGAGCCTGCCTCCGGGGACGCGAGCGCGGAGGATCGCGCGCTCGCGCGCGAGGCGGCTCGCCGGCTCTACACGCTGCTCGATCAGGTCGAGACCAAGCAGCGCATCGCCTACACGCTGCACGTCATCGACGGACGCCCGCTCGCGGACGTCGCGGTCATGATGGACGCGTCGGTGGTCACGACGAAGGTGCGCGCGTGGCGCGTGGCTCGCTTCGTCGAAAAGCGTGCGAAGCAGGATTCGCTGCTGGCCCGCTTCGTGGTGGGAGAGGAGAAGTAACATGCGACACCGCTTCGAAGTGGAGGACCTCCCGCCGGACCGCTGGGCCCGGATCGAGCGCGAGGTGTTCGATCGCCTCGACCGCGAAGAACAGGCCCCCGTGTCGGTGGCGCGGCCGACGAACGGGCCGCGACGTGCGATCGCGACGTTCGTGCTCGCCGGCGCGGCAGCCGCCGTGATCGGAGCCGTCGCGTGGGAGACGCTGCGCCCGGCGAGCCGCGGCGAGGCATCGCGCGTGACCACGGACGCCGCGGCGACGCACGTGCAGGTGGGCGAGAACGAGCTCGAGGTCGGCGCGCACTCGAGCGTCGCCATCGCGGGCAACGACGGCGCGGGCATCGAGATCGCCCTCGACCAAGGCGACATCGACTGCGAGGTCGCGCCGCGCCGCGGCCGGCCGCCGTTCGTCGTGTCGGCGGGAGACGTCCGCGTGCGCGTCGTCGGCACGCACTTCCACGTCGCGCGGCACGGCGAGGATACGCGCGTGTCGGTCGATCACGGGACGGTCGAAGTGAGCGAGCACGCGAACGTCACGCTCGTCCACGCGGGTGAGTCGTGGCCGCCGCCGGCGCCGACGCAGCCCGCAGCGCCCGCCCCCGCGCCGGTCGACGCGAGGCCCTCCGCCACGACCGCGCTCGTCGCGCCGTCGCCTTCCGCGCGCCCGGCCGCCGCGCCTGCCCTCACGAACGCCGCCCAGGGCGAACCGTCTCGGCGCGAGCGCTACGAGAGAGCCCTCGGGCTCGAATCCAGCCAGCCGGACGCCGCCCTCTCGACGTACCGCGAGCTCGCGGTCGGCTCCGACGCGTGGGCGATGAACGCGCTCTTCGCCGAGTCGCGCCTCGAGCTGGAGCGAGGGCACGCCCAGGAGGCGCGGCGGCTCGCGTCGGACTACCTGTCGCGCTTCCCCAACGGGCCGAACGCCCGCGACGCTCGCGAGCTGCGCGCCAGACCGGAGTAGGATGTAGGATGTATTCGCGCGCTCCTCTCGTTCGCGCGCTCTTGCTTTCATGTCCTGGCCTAGGCGCACACTCGTCCTCTTCGCGACGCTCGCCTTCACGCGCGCGGCGCGCGCCGAAGCTCCGCGCATCGCCACGCTCGAGCAGGACCCCGCGCTCGCTCACTCGATCGGCGTGGCGCTCGCCTCGTGGAACGCGGAGATCGTACCGGTCCAGGCGGATCGACCGGGGCCGGACATGACCGACGCCATCGCCGCCGCCGACAAGATCGCGCGCGACGCCGGCGCGAACGCCCTGCTCTGGATCGCCCATGGGGCCGGTGCCGCCGCGTCGAGCTGCTCGCTGTGGATCTACGATCCGCGCACTCGCCAGGTCACCGTGCGCCCGCTCGCGGAGTGCCCGCCGTACGACGACGCGGCGAGCGCGGCGGTCGCGCTCACCGTGAAGACCGTGCTGCGCGACGTGCTCGCCTCGATCGCTCCCGTGGAGGCCACCCCGCCGCCACCGCCCCCTCCCCCCGTCGAGCCGCCGCCCCCTCCGCCTTCGCCGAAGCACACGGCGCGCGTGGAGGCGTACGTCGCGGGCCGCGTGCCCACGCACGCCGCCGACCCCGTCGCCGCCCGCTTCGGCCTCGAGGCGGCCTACTTCCCGGCGTGGTTCCGAAGCTACGTGGGGATCGCAATCTCGTTCGACGCCGGTCCGAGCGTCGACGTGAACCGGCCCGGCGTCTTCTCCGGCACGTTCACCGACGTCTCGACCGGCGTGATGGTGCGCGGCCGCTTGCCGCTCCGCAGCTGGCTGTGGCTGGAGGCCGGATTCGGTCCCGGCCTGCACTTCACCAGCCTCGACGGCAGCTCGCCGGCGGGCGACGTCTCGGGCCACGTGAGCCGGACCAACGCCTCGCTCGACGTGATGGTCGGCGTGGAGCTGGCATGGAAGTGGCTTCGCGCCGGGCCGCTGGTCGGGACCTCGTTCATGTTGCATTCGCAGCGCTACTTGATCGACCAGGATCTCGTGCTCGACGTCCCGACGGCGCAGGTGCAGTTCGGTCTGCGAATCGGAGCGGAGTTTCCATGATGCGGCGCTGGATCTGGTTCACGGCGTCGATCGCGGCGCTCGCCGTCGGCGCGTGCGGCACCGAGGACGTCAACCTGCGCAACACCCTCGGCGTCGACGCCGGCTGCGAGGCCGCGGCCGCGTGCGCAGCCAACGGCGACTCGTGCACGGACAGCACCAAGTGCTGCTCCGGACGATGCGAGGAGAACGTCTGCCTTCCTTCGGGCACGTGCGGCGGCGTCGACACGTCGTGCGCGGCGCGCAGCGCCTGCTGCAGCGGCCGCTGCGAGCCAAGCGGCGGCGAGCTGAGCTGCCTGCCGTTCTGCCGTGCCGTCGGGACTGCGTGCACGAGCGCCGGGCAGTGCTGCTCGTTCGGCTGCGTCCAGGGCCTCTGCAGCGCGTCGGTCTGCGGCGTCGCCGGCGCGCCGTGCTCGATCGGCGCGGATTGTTGCTCGTCCCTGTGCGACGGGACGCAGTGCGCGCTGGATTCGAGCTGCCGGCCGACCGCCGAGGCGTGCACGGCGGACGGCGACTGCTGCTCCGGGGTGTGCAACACGGCGACCCAGCGCTGCGACCTCGGCCCCGGGCCGTGCCGCGAGCCCTCCTCGCCGTGCACCGCCGACACCGACTGCTGCCGCGGCGTCTGCGCGCCGAACGCTCAGGGCATCCCGGTGTGCACCTCGAGCTGCCTCGCAGAGGGAGCCGACTGCAACACCGCCGGCGACTGCTGCAGCGGCACTTGCTCCGGCGTCCCGGCGAAGTGCGGCGTGCCGGCGCCGTGCAAGTGATCGTCGGGCCCGCTACGGGAGCTTGACGTTCTTGATCTCGTCGTTCGTCGGATCGAGGCGCTTGGCCTCGTCGAGGTGCTGCTTGGCGTCCGGGATGCGCTTGAGCGTGACCAGCTCCTCGGCGAGCAGGGCGTGCGCGGTCGCCGCCTCGTCGGCCTTGGGCTCGCAGAGCAGCGCGCTCTCGAGCTCGAACGCCGCGCGGTCGTGCTCGCCGTGCGCGGAGAGGGCGCGCGCGTAGAGCGTGTGCATCTCCGGATCGTAGACGTCGACGAAGATGGCGCCCTCGCCCACGCTGCGCGCTTCGTCCCACATCTTGCGGTCGACGAGCCGCTTGAGCAGCCAGAGCCACGCCTTCGGGTCGTGCTGGTCGAGCATCGCGTACTTGCGCTCGATGTCGAGCTCGTCGTCCTCGCGCTTGTCCTGTTGCGCGAGCTCGAACAGGCTCCCGAGCGTCTCGGTCTGCGTCGGGTCGAAGCGGTAGGCCGCCTCGAGCTGCTTCTTGTACTCGGCGTTGTCCTTCTTGCGCTTGGCCAGCAGCGCGAGCTGCGTGCGGACGAAGTAGCCGTCGCCGCCGAGGTTCTGGATCGCCGCGAGGTGCTCCTCGGCCGCCTTGGCGTCACGCCCGGCGAAGCGGAAGGCGAGGTAGTGAGCGCGCATGTTCTTCGGATCGAGCTTCAGGGACTGGTCGAGCGCGGCTTTCGCCTTGTCGGCGTCCTCGTCGCGGATGTACGCGACCGCGAGCTCGAGCTGCGCGTCGGAGTCGTTGGGGTTCTTCGCGGCGGCGTCCTTGGCCTGCTCGAGGCTCTTGGTCATGCGCATGTCGGGGATGAACTGGCCCTTGTAGCGATCGAGCCGCTTGAGCGCCCAGTCGCGGAACCGCCGGTCGTACTCCGCCGGCGCGACGCCGAAGGCCTGCTGGATCACGTTCGGCGTCGTGACGGCCTGCCCCCAGAGCTCGAGCGCCTTGACGACCTTCGGCATGCCGAACTGCTCGACGGTGAAGACCATCATCTGGCTCGCCGCGTAGTACGCCACCGTGATGTCCTCGGCGCTCTCGGCGTGCGTGAAGATGCGGTTCATGTCGACCGAGCTCGGCATGCGGTTCTTCGACAAGAAGACGTAGAGCTCCGGGTCCATCTCGCGCGCCCACTCGGGGCGCCGCGCGATCGTCTCGTACTCGCTGAGGCCTTCGGTGAACCAGCGCGGGACGTGGTTCTTCGAGAGCTGGATGGCGAAGACGTGCCCGAGCTCGTGCCAGAGCACGTTGCCCCAGTTGAACGGCTCCGCGCCAGGCCCCATCGCCGCGATGACGTGCCCGAAGCAGACGCCCTGGAGCATGCCGCCCGGCAGGCCGCTGATGCGGACGTTGAACTGCTGGCGCGCGTCCTTGATCTTGCCGCTCGTGCCGGGCTCGAACACCTCGATCTGGATCGGCTGCGAGGGCACGAAGCCGTAGCGCGCCTTCATCGAGGCCCACGCCTCCCCGAGCATCCGCGGCACGTAGCGGCGCAGCACAGGCTCGGTCTTCTTCAGGTAGCGGATCTTGAACGGACCTTCGTCGACCAGATCGTAGTCTTTGGCGAAGTTCGACTCGAACAGATCGAGCGTGTTGTAGACGTAGACGTTGTACTTGTCCTTCGACCACGCCTTGTTGAGCGCGAGAAGCCCGTCCTGCTCGTCCCCACGCCGGGTCTCCATCAGACCGAGCTGTGCCCAGGCCGCGCCGTCGTCGGGGTCGACTTTCACCGCTTCCTTCATCATCGCGATGATGTCGTCGTAGCGGTGCTCCCACTCCGCGTACTCGCCGATGATGCCGTACATGCGTGCGTACTGCGGGTTCCGCGAGAGCACCTGCTTCTTCATCGCTTCGAAGCCGGGGAGATCGTCGTCGAGGAAGCGCGAGGCGGCCTTGAGGCTGAGCAGCTCGAGGTTGTTCGGATCGACGGCGAGGCCCTCGGCGATGGCCTTCTCGGCGCCGGCGATGTCC
>DATIQP010000975.1:0-4027 GCA_035470765.1 Polyangiaceae bacterium
GAACGTCCCGCTGCCGACGCTCGAAGCCGAGGTCGGCACGCTCCCGCGCGACGCGGTCATCGTCACGGTCTGCGGCAAAGGGGGTGGGCGCTCCGAGAGTGCCGCCGGTTTGCTCCGCAGCCGCGGCCTGAAGAGCGTGCGCTCGCTGTGCGGGGGGACGCACGCTTGGCTGGACGCACGAGAATCATGACCAGGTTTCCATCGACGCGCGCCTGAATCCGGGTGACGTTGCCCCGAGGACATGGTCATCGCCTTCGACAACAGCTACGCGCGCCTTCCCGAGCGCTTCTACGCGCGCACTCCGCCGACGGCCGTGCGACGGCCGAGGCTCGTGAAGCTCAACGAGTCTCTCGCGGCGCAGCTCGGGCTCGACGCGGCGCAGCTCGCCTCCGAGGCGGGCGTGGCCGTGCTCTCCGGCAACGCGCTCGCCGAGGGCGCCGACCCGATCGCCCTCGCGTACGCGGGTCACCAGTTTGGCTCGTTCGTACCGCAGCTGGGCGACGGGCGCGCAATCCTCCTCGGAGAGGTCGTCGGCAAGGACGGCAAGCGGCGCGATCTCCAGCTGAAGGGCTCCGGCCCCACGCCGTTCTCGCGTCGCGGTGACGGGCGCGCTGCGCTCGGGCCCGTCTTGCGCGAGTACATCGTGAGCGAGGCGATGGCCGCGATGGGCATCCCCACGACGCGCGCGCTCGCCGCGGTGCTGACCGGCGAGCCCGTCTACCGCGAGAGCCCGCTGCCGGGCGCGGTGCTGACGCGCGTCGCCGCGAGCCACATCCGCGTCGGCACCTTCGAGTACTTCGCGGCACGGGAGGACGTGGACGCCATCGCCACTCTGACGCGCCATGCGCTCGAGCGGCACTATCCGCAGGGGCTCTCGGCGCCGAACGCGGCGCTCTCGCTCCTCGAGAACGTGGTCCTGGCGCAGGCCTCGCTCGTCGCGCAGTGGCTCGGGGTTGGCTTCGTCCACGGCGTCATGAACACGGACAACACGTCCATCTCCGGCGAGACGATCGACTACGGGCCTTGCGCGTTCCTCGACGAGTACCATCCGCGGAAGACGTTCAGCTCGATCGACGCGGGCGGCCGCTACGCGTTCATGAACCAGCCTCGCGTCGCGCAATGGAACGTGGCGCGCCTGGCCGAGGCGCTCCTGCCGCTGATCTCGGAGGACGCGGACGAGGCCGCGCGGCTGGCGACCGATCGCCTCGACGCATTCAAGGATCGCTTCGACGCGGCCTTCAGGGCCGTGATGCGCAGCAAGCTCGGGCTCCAGACCGAAGCGCCCGGCGATCTCGAGCTGGTGATGGATCTCCTGTCGCGCCTCGCGACGAGCGAGGTGGACTACACCCTGTTTTTCCGGCGCCTCTGCGACGTCGAGACGAGGCCGGACGCGGTCGCCTCGCTCTTCGACGATCCCGGCGCCTTCCACGAATGGGCCGAGCGCTGGCGCGCGCGGCTCGCGGCCGAGGGCAGCACGCCGGAGGCCCGTGCGGAGGCGATGCGACGCGCGAACCCCGCCTTCATCCCGAGGAACCACCGGATCGAGGAGGCCATCGCCGCGGCGACCGACCCGGGCGACTTCGCTCCGTTCGAGACGCTGGTGCGTGTGCTCGCGCGCCCGTTCGACGACCAGCCCGGCGCCGCGCACCTCGCCGATCCGCCCGAGCCCGAGGAGCGCGTTCAGCAGACGTTCTGCGGAACCTGAAGGTCGCGTCTCAGAACGTCCCGCGAACGCCCGCCGAGCCGAACCCGAGCCACGGCTCGATCGACGCCGCCTGGGGGGCCGCTGGAGCGGAGGGCTTGCCCACGAGCAGAGCGACGAGGCCGGCGGCGACTCCCACACCGCCGGCGATGAAGGCCACGGTCGACACCATCGCGAGCATGTTGGCGGTGTCGAGCTGGCCGTACTGCGACGGAGGGCACACGTGGTTGGGGCAGCTCGTCGACAGGTCGGACTGCTTGGCGAGCATGAGCGCGCCCGTCACGCCTCCGGCGATCAGCCCTGCGCCTCCGATGCTGAACAGGACGATCGGCAGCGCGTAGGACCGGTGGGCCTCCGGCGCGGGCGGCGGAGGGGCCTCCTCCTCCGTGGTCGTGGTCGGGGTGGTCGCCGGTTTGGCGGTCGCGGCGAGGACGATCGACACGTCCTGCTTCTCGCCCTCCTTCAGGTCGACCTCCGCGCGGCCTTCCGAGGTGCTCGTGGTCGCGATCATGACGTGGTGGCCCGGGTTGATCCGGCGCGGGAGGCCGATGACCGCCGAGGGGACGGCGACGCCGTCCACCGAGAGGTTCACGGTCGCACCCTCCGCCGCGCCGCTCACCGTCACCGTCACGGTGGGGACGCGGGCCTCGAGCTCGGTGTCGAGGGTCTGCGCCTGGGCGCGCGCCTGGCGAAACTGCGCGGGCTCGCGCGGAGTTGGAACCGACGACATGATCTGCGCCAGCGTGTCGCGAGCCTCGACCAGGAGGCCGAGCAACGCCCGGGTGCGCGCGACCTCGAGGGCGGTCGTCGGGACGTGCATGATCTGATTGGCGGCCTCGAACCGTGCGAGCGCGCCCTTCAGGTCCCCGTGGTCGCGGAGATCGTTGCCCTGATCCATGAGCGAGCGCGCGGTCTCCTTGTCGGCGGCGGATTGAGCCGCCGCCGGAGCCGCGACGGCCAGGCAACAGGCGAGCGCGAGGCCGGTCTTCGTGAACCTAGAACCCATAGCTGCCCCTTCTCGTCGTGGTGGCGGCGGTGGCCGTCGGAGCGGTGCTCGTAGCGGGGGTGCCCGGAGAAGCCACGCGCCCGCTGGCCTGCGGCTTGGGCGGCGTGCCGGCCGTCGGCGCGGCGGTGGGCAGCGAATCCGGATCGACGGCGGGGATGTCGATCGTCATCGTGCTCGAAGGCGCGGGCGTCGCCGGCGCGGTCGCGGTCGCCGGCGGCTTCGGAGCGGCGGCCGTCGCCGGGCTCGGCGGCGGCGCGCCGTGCCGGCTCGCGAGGAAGACAGCCGTCCCCACGCCCGCCGCGATCACGAGGAGGCCGGCGGCGACCAGCGCCAGGATCTTCCCCTTGTTCGACGGCGTCTCGACGTGCACCTCGATCGACGACACGGGCGAGGGCGGCACCTGGACCGCCGGCGGGGCGAGCGGAGGGTAATCGGAGGAAGGTCGATCGCCGACGTTGACCACCCCGGTGCGCTGGAAATCCGCACCGCTGGCGAGCACGCCCGTCGCCGACTTGTCCGGGTTGGGGCGCAAGACGTCGCGCATGCGCGCTCGCTCTGCGGCCGCGCTGAGGGCGAGATCGATCGCCTCCTTCCGGGAGGCCGTTCGAGTCGCCCCGTGCACGGTGACGAAGTCGGCGACCAGCGCCTGCGTGCACGTGAGCTTCGACTCGATCATCGCCGACTCGATCGCGGCCTGCAGCTCGGCTGCCGTCGCGAAGCGCGCCTCGGGCGAATACGAGAGCGCGCGCTTCACCAGCGCTGACACCGGCGCGGGCACGCTGCTCGGGAGCGGCATCGGCGGCTGCCTCGAGCTCAACCGGTGCAGGACGGCGAGCTGGTTGGGGCCGTCGAACGGCGGGGCCCCCGCGAGCAGGTGATACAGGATCGCGCCCACGGCGAAGACATCCGCGCGCCGGTCCACGACGCCGCCGAGCGCTTGCTCCGGCGGCATGTAGTGGATCTTTCCCTTCAGCAAGCCGGCGTTCGTCTCGCCGACCATGCGATCGCGCGCCTTGGCGATGCCGAAATCGATGAGCTTGGCCATGCCGCGCGCGCTGACCAGGATGTTCTGAGGGGAGACGTCTCTGTGCACGACGCCGAGCAGCGCGCCCTTGTCGTCTCTCAGCTCGTGGGCGGCGTGCAGGCCTCCGCACGCGTCGGCGACGATGCGGAGCAGAACGTTCATCGGGAGCGCGACGTTCTTCTTCTTGAGCGCGCGGTTCAAGCGCGACAGCGAGTCGCCGTCCACCCACTCCATGACCAGGTAGGTGATGTCGTGCTGCTCGCCGACGTCGAGGATCTGCGCGACGTTGGCGTGC
>DATIQP010000976.1:0-11692 GCA_035470765.1 Polyangiaceae bacterium
AGGAATGGAATGCAGACACCGCTCCAGATCACGTACCGAGATGTCGCCCCGAGCGACGCCATCGAGAGCTACGTTCGGACCCGGGCCGAGAAGCTCCAGCGTTTCTCCGACCGCATCACCGGTTGCCACGTCACGCTCGAGACGCCACATCGCCACAAGCGACATGGCCACCACCACCGCGTGCGCGTCGAGATCGTCGTGCCCGGCGCCGACCTCGTCGTCACCCGCGACCCGGCCCCAAGCAAGGACAAGGAGGACCTCTACGCGAGCATCGACGCCGCGTTCGACGACGCGCAGCGCCGCCTCGAGGATCACGCCCGGACGCAGCGCGGAGACGTCAAGGCGCGCGAGGCGCCCTCACGGCACGGCCGAGTGACCAAGCTCTACGCCTACGAGGGCTTCGGCTTCATCGGGACGCCCGAAGGGGAAGAGATCTACTTCCACAAGAACAGCGTCCTGAACCACGGCTTCGAACGCCTCGAGCTGGGCACACGCGTCCGCTTCGTCGAGGAGCCCGGCGACGAGGGACCGCAAGCGAGCACGGTCGTGCTCGCGGGTTGAGCCGGCGCGCGGCTCGTCCGACCGGCGCGCGCCGCGCGTGACGACGCGGCGCGCACCAGCGGACGAAGTCTCCGTGTCTCAGTGCGGCTTGGAGGTCGCCTGGGACTTGATGTCGATCTTCTTCGGCTGCACCTCGGCCTTCTTGTGGACCAGGATGCTGAGCACGCCGTCCTTGAGGTCCGCGCTCACGGCGTTCGTGTCCGCCCCGTCGGGCATCGTGAACGAGCGGGTGAAGCTGCCGTACGAGCGCTCGCAGGCGTAGTACGTGTCCGTCTTCTCCTCCTGCTCTGCCTCGCGCTTGCCGGAGATCGTCAGGCGATTGCCCGAGACGCTGACGTCGAGGTCGTTCTGCTTGATGCCGGGGACGTCGGCCTTGAACAGGTAGCCGTCCTTGGTCTCCTTGATCTCGAAGTCCGGGACGAACTCCATCCCCTGACGCTGGAGCAGCGGAGCCATTTCCTGGAACGGATCCCAGTTGAGGAGCGCGCGCATCAAGCGCAACGGCTCGAACGGCGTCGTCGGTGTGATCTGCTGCGACTGCTTCTGCTGGGGTTCTCCTCGCACGGTGATGGTTGCCATGATGTCCTCCGTCGTCGGTGTGTGGCCTTTCGCCCTGAGCAACGCGTGTGCCGGCCGGTTCTGCCGTTTCCTTCGAACAAAACGACAACCGAGTTGCGCATTCGTTGCGGAAGCGCGAGCCGCTTGCGCTCCTCGGCATGTCGAGCCGGACACGGCTCGCACCGCTGCGCCATGTCCACGGAAGGGCTCGGTGCGGCACGCGCGCTGCTTGGAAACTCCTCATGAAGTTCCACCTCACCTCGCCGGCGTTCATGCACGAGCACGAGATCCCGATCCGTCACACGTGCGATGGCGCCGACGTCTCGCCCGCGCTCGCCTGGGGCGATCCCCCCGAGGGTACGAAGAGCTTCGCGCTGGTCGTCGACGACCCCGACGCGCCGGACCCGCGCGCCCCGACCCGCACGTGGGTCCACTGGGTGCTCTACCGCCTGCCCGCGAGCGCGCGCGCCATCCCCGAGGGCGCCGAGGCCACGCTACCCCCCGGTACGGTCGAGGGGCTCAACGACTGGCAGCGCGTCGGCTGGCGCGGCCCGTGTCCGCCGATCGGCAAGCACCGCTACTTCTTCAAGCTGTACGCCCTCGACATCATGCTCGCGGGGCTCGGCGCCGGGGCGTCCAAGTCGGAGCTCATCGACGCCATGAGCGGCCACGTCCTCGGGACCGCCACGCTGATCGGGACGTTCGAGCGCTTCCAGGGCGGTCAATGACCCACCCCGCGGGCGCTCGGCATCGCTTCGTCGAGCACACGGGCGAGCTCGAGCTCCGGCTGGAAGCCCCCACCCTCGCGGCGCTGCTCGAGGAGGGCGCCCGCGCGCTCGCGGAGGTGATGGCCGAGGACGCGTCGGGTCCGCCGACCGAGCCGCCGGAGCGCGTCGAGGTCGCGGCGAGCGACCGGGAGTCGCTGCTCGTGTCGTGGTTGAACGAGCTCGTCTATCGCGGCGAGGTGAGCAAGTGCGTCTACCGCGACGTTCACGTCGAGCGTGCGGACGATCGGCGCGTCGAGGCGACCCTGCGCGGGCGGACGCCCGCGTCTCCCAGGACCGCGGTCAAGGCGGCCACTTGGCATCGACTCCGCGTGCGGGAAACCTCCACCGGCCTCGAGGCCACGGTGGTGCTCGACGTGTGACGGAGGAGCCATGACCTTGCGGGGTTTCGAGCGAGTTGCCGAGGTCGTCCACGAGGCGAGCATCAAGGCGCGCGCCGGCATGAACGTACCGGCGCGGATCCTCGCCGACGCCGTGCTGCTCGAGCAGATCGGTCGCGATCGCAGCGTGGAGCAACTCCTCAACGTGGCGACGCTCCCCGGCATGGTCGGTCACGTCGTCGGCCTGCCCGACATGCACGAGGGCTACGGGTTCCCCGTGGGTGGCGTGGCGGCGACCGCGCTCCCGGAGGGCGTCATCTCGCCGGGAGGCATCGGCTTCGACATCAACTGCGGCGTTCGGCTGCTCGTGTCGCGGCAGTCGCGCGACGATCTGCGCGACGTCGAGCCCATCCTCCATGAGCTCATGCGCAGCATTCCCGCGGGCTACGGCCGCGGCGGGCGCCTGGAGCTCGACGAGCAGGAGCTCGATCGCGTCCTCGAGGGCGGCGCGCCCGAGATCGTGCACGGCCACGGGCTCGGCCTGCCGGAGGACCTCGAGCACATCGAGGGAGGCGGCTGCCTGCCGGGCGCGCTGGCCGCGGCGGTCTCGGACCGCGCCAAGCATCGGGGACGCGACCAGCTCGGCACCCTCGGCGGCGGCAACCACTTCCTCGAGATCCAGCGCGTGCAGGCGATCTTCGACGCGGACGCGGCCAAGGCCCTCGGGCTCTTCCTCGATCAGATCACGGTGCTCATCCACACGGGCTCGCGCGGGCTCGGCCACCAGGTGTGCACCGACTACGTGCAGCGCATGGACGCCGTCCTCGCGCGCCACGGCATCGTGCTGCCGGATCGCCAGCTCGCTTGCGCGCCGCTGTCGTCGTCGGAGGGGCGCGATTACCTCGCCGCGATGGGCGCAGCCGCGAACTTCGCGTTCGCCAACCGCGAGGTGCTCACGCACCGCGTCCGGCAGGTCTTCGCCGCGACCACGCGCGACGGCCGCCTCGACCTCGTCTACGACGTGGCTCACAACATCGCCAAGATCGAGGAGCACCTCGGCAGGCGCGTGTGCGTGCACCGCAAGGGCGCCACGCGCGCGTTCGGCCCCGGCAGCGCCGAGCTCCCGGAGGCGTACCGCACCGTGGGTCAGCCGGTGCTCATCCCGGGCAGTATGGGGACGGCGTCGTTCGTGCTCGTGGGCCTGGGCGCGAGCGAGCTGTCGTTCGCCAGCGCCTGTCACGGCGCGGGCCGCGCCATGAGCCGCACGGCCTCGAAGCACATGGTGCGCGGCGGCGATCTCCGCAAGGAGCTCATGGCGCGCGGCATCGCCGTCCGCTGTCCCTCGAACGCCGAGCTCGCGGAGGAGGCGCCGACCGCCTACAAGGACGTGGAGCGCGTGGTGGACGTCATCGAGCGGGCGAAGGTGGCGCGCAGGGTCGCGCGACTCGTCCCGATCGGCGTGCTCAAGGGGTGAGGGCGACGACGTCGATCCGAAGCGTCAGCGGCTTGCCGTCGCGGACGACGGCGACGTCCACCTTGTCCCCCGGCTTGTGCTGGTCGAGCGCGTTGTACAGATCGTCGTAGCTCGCGATGCGCGTGTCGCCGAGGCCGACGATGACGTCGCCGAGGGAGAGCCCGGCGGGCGTGCGCGCGAGCCCCCGCAGGCCCGCGCGCGCCGCGCTCGAGCCCGGCGGCACCGAGATGACGACCACCCCCTGGATGCCCAGGCGCTGCTCGATGCGGCCGCTCGGGTCGACCTCGGCGCCGAGCGACATCTCCATCGGGTGGCCGGTCTTGATGATCTGCGGCACCACGCGCGCGATCGTCGTGGCGGGCACCGCGAAGCCGATGCCCGCGGAGGCGCCGCTCTTGGAGTAGATCATCGCGTTCATGCCGATGAGCGCGCCGGACGAGTCCAGCAGCGGCCCGCCCGAGTTGCCGGGGTTGATGGCTGCGTCGGTCTGGATCATGTCTCGGATCGTCACGCCGCCGATGCCCTGCACCGAACGGCCGAGCGCGCTCACCACGCCGGTCGTGAGGGTGTGATCGAGGCCGAAGGGGTTGCCGATCGCGATCGCCTTCTGCCCGACCTCCAGCGACTCCTTGGCCGCGACGTGCACGGGCACGAGGAGCGCCGCGGGCGCCTTCACCTGGATGACGGCGATGTCTTTGCGCGGCTCGACGCCGACCACGCGAGCCGGGAAGGTCTTGTCGTTGGTGAACGTCACCATGAGCGACTCGGCGTCCTTGACCACGTGGAAGTTGGTCACGACGTGCCCTTGATCGTCCCACACGAAGCCGGACCCGGAGCCCGCGGGGACCTCTTCCGTCGTGCCCGCGAGGAAGTCGTAGACGACGCGCGTCTGCGTCACGAAGACCGTGGACGGCGCCGCAGCCTTGAAGACCGCGATCGTGTTGCGCTCGTCCTCGATGCGGGCGCCCGCCGACAGCGGTGCGATCAGCGGTGGAGCGACCGACCCCGCCGGGGCCGCGACGATCGAGGCTGGAGCCGCGGGCGCCGCGGCGTCGGGTGGCGCGGGGGCTGCGGGGCACCCCGTGGCCGCGAGCGCGACGAGGACTGCGATCTGCCTGCGGGTGAGCATGGAAACCTGGAGCCGATTTCTAGGTCTCGACACTTCCGCACGCAAGGGGCCTCAGCGGTGGCCACCGCCGCCGCCGTGCGGGGCGCCGCCGCCGTGCGGCGCGCCGTGGGGAGCGCCGCCGTGAGGAGCGCCGCCGTGCGGGTGTCCGCCGGGATGGTAGGGGCCGTGCGTGCCGCGGTAGTGGATGTCCGGGTGGTGGTAGTACGGCGGGACGATGATGGCACCGCCGAAGCCGTAGGACGGGTAGGGGTTGTACCAGTAGGGTCCACCCCAATAGTCGTAGTACCCGTAGTCCCAGCCGTAGGCCGGTTCGGGCTCGACGACGAGCCGCTTGAAGGGCGTCCGCCCCGAGACGACCTGCGCGCCGGTGTTCACCTGCCACACGGCGTCGAACGACGGCAGCTCCTCTGCGCTCTGCAGGTCGGGGGGCAGCACGAAGAAGAGGTCGACGACGCGGCTCTTGCCCGGCTCCACGGTGACGAGCGGGGGCGAAGTGCCTGCGTCGGAGGAGGCGAAGCCGGGCGAGCTGGGGCCGCGACCGTCGATCTCGACGCGCTGCTCGCGCGTGTCGATCGACCAGGTCGCCACGTCCTGGTCGTGGAGCACCATGCGGACGTGGAGCGTCGCGAGGTGCTGCTCGGCCTCGTTCGGGGGAGACGCGTCCGCGAAGCCGAACGACGCCATGCTCAGCGTCCCGCGCGGGGCCGCCGGCGGGATCGCGTACGAGGCCGCCGGCTGGCCCGCAACCGTGGTGGTGGCACCCGTCGTCGGGACGTACGTGTAGGTCGTCTCGCACGCGGCGAAGAGCACGCTCGAGATGAGCGTCGTGACTGCGAGCATCCGCCTGGGCTTCATGGCAACGCCTCTGCGTCACCAGGAGCATCAGCGATGCCAGAGAGAGCGGCTCGGCCCTGCGCTTCGAGCGCCTAGTTCAGCTCACCCAACCTCCCAGGGGCGGCCCTGCACCCACGCGACCGTAATCGACAGCGCGAGCGCGGCGATACACGCGGCCCCGAGGATCTTGAAGAGCCGGGCCATGCGAGCGGCCTTCTCCGGCTCCGGAGGCGCGCGCCAGGGCAGGTCGACGCCGGCGGTGAGCAGCCCCGAGATCCCGAGCAGCAGCTCGACGAGGGCGCCCCCCGCGTGGCCGAGCAGCGAGACGCCCGGCAAGAGCGAGATGGGGAGGTTGATGAGCAGCGTCCACCCGACGCTGCGCTTGATGCGCGCCCGCGCCATCGGCGGGAGATCGTCGCCGCCGCGCAGGGCGAGGCCCAAGAGGGCGGTGATGAGCCCGAAGATGCCTCCCGACGCCCCGACGACGAGCTGGTCCGGATGGACCACCGCGACGGCGACGCCGCCTCCCAGCGCGGAGAGCGTGAAGACGAAGAGCATGCGCCGGCCGCCGATGACGCTCTCGAGCAGCGTGCCGATGGCGTTGAGCGCCATGCCGTTCATCGCGATGTGGAGGACCCCGCCGTGCAGCAGCGCGTACGAGAGCAAGACCTCGGGATGCCCCGCGGCCAGGTAGCGGCCGGACAGCGCGCCCATTCGCAGCAGCATCGCCCCGCGCGCGTCGCCGAAGATGGTCTGGAGCAGGAACACCACGACGCACGCCGCGAGGAGGCCGACCGTGTAGCGACGCACGCGCAGGCCGAGCCTGCCGCGGAACTGGGCCTCGTTGGCGAGGGCCTGCTCGCCGAAGCGCTCGATGACCACGCGCGCCGCTCCGCCGATGCTCTGGGTGCTGCGGGCGAGCCCGTCCTCGATGGTCTTGTCGATGCGCCGCAGGAACACGCGCGGCACGTGCGGGATTTCCCGAGGGTCCGAGATCACGGCGCCGGTGGGTTCCGCGGCGATCCAGTGCACGTGGCGCGCGAGCGCCTCGAGCTTGGCCGGCGCCAGCTCGAGGTCGTTCAAGGTCAGCGCGCCGCCGAGCATCACGACCGCCATCACGTTCGGGAGGAGGCCGTTCAGCACCTCCGGCTGCTCCGTCCCCAGCACCGCCGCGGCTCGGGCGGCGACCGCGTCCCACGGCTCGCGCGTGCGTGCGTCGAGCACGACGAGCAGCACGCCCGTAGGGGAGAGCGCGAGCGCGGCCCAGTCCGGCTCGAGCTGTACGAGCAGCGCGGGCGCTTGCGGCCCCGCCGTGAGAGCGTCCACCAATCGGAGAAGGGGAGAGCGCTCGGAAACCGGCACCGACGTGTTCATCGAGCCCTCGATGGTACGCGCGACCGACGGCGCCGCAAGGTTACACCCCGTAGTCGATGCGCACGATCTCGACGTCCTCGGGGCCGGCCGGGGTGCGTACGCGCGCCTCGTCGCCGACGGCCTTGCCGAGCAGGGCGCGCGCGAGCGGGGAGGTGAACGCCACCGTGCCGCGGGCCGGATCGGCCTCGTCCACGCCCACGATGCGCCAGCGCTTCTCCGCGCCCTGCGCGTCGCGCAAGGTGACGGTCGCGCCGAAGCGGACCTCGTCTTGGGGCTGGGTCGAGGGATCGACGAGCTCGGCGCGCGCGAGCCGGTCTTCGAGCAGCGCCACGCGCTCGTTCAGCGCGGCGAGGTTCGCGTCGCCGGCGGCCTCCGCTCGCGCGCGCTCCGAGGCGAGCCGAGCGTGCTCCTCTCGAAGCGCCGCGAGCCCGCGCGGCGTGACGTAGTTGGGCATGCCCTCGGGCAGCGGCGCGCGCGGCGGGACGACGACCTCGCCGGCGGCGTCGTCCTTGGTAAAGGCCTTGCTCACGGCGCGCAGCATAACAAGCCCGCCCGCGGGCTTCCGCGCTAGTTCTCGATGCACTCGAGGTGCACCGTCGTCCCCGAGGGCGGTCCCGCGCCCGCAAACTCGATCGCCTGCGGGCAGCCTCCGGTGTTGGCGACGCCGACCACGTAGCACCACCCCGCGCTCGCGCTCGGATCCGCGGCGCACGAGGCGCCCTGGTAGCCGGGGCTCGCGCTCGAGCAGCCGCTCGAGACCGCGACGCTCGAACCGCTGCCGCCTTCGAGCTGCTGGAGCACACACACGACGGGGGGAGGCTGCGACACGCCGGCGTCGCCCTGCCGCGCCTGCCACTGCTGCTGGAAGCGCGAGAGCGTGGCCGGGTCGGGCTGGCTCATGCCGGGGTCCTTGCAGCCGGCGGCCTGATCGGTCTGGTTTCGGTACTCGACGAGCACCTGGCACGGCACGCTGCAGTCGCTCTGCACCTTCAGATCCGACGGCATGCACTGGACGGAGATCTCCGCGCCCAGCCGGTTCGCGATCGCCTGCATCGCGGGGTTGTAGCCGTAGCTCGGCAGGCCTGCGTGCGCGGGGTTGGTGTCGCGCGCGCACAGCGACGCCACGACCGCCTGCGCGCCGAGCGCCTTGGCCACGCGCAGCTCGCGGACGGTCGGGTACGCCTTGCCGCGCACCTGCGTCGTACGCGTCGTAGGATCGCACAGCGGCGGGCCGTCGGCGGAGGTCGTCGCGGCGCCGGTGCAGTCGCACGCTTCCGGCGACAGCGTGCAGTCGCGCGGCGCGGGCAGCGCGAAGGTGCATGCATACTGCAAGTCGATGCCGGCGCTGGACGTGAGGGTGTTCCACTCGCGCCCGTGGTCCGGATCGCTGCCGAGCGAGTAGGTGGCGCCGGGAGTCTCCAGGCCCGGGCGCGGCCCGATGGACTCGATCATGTGCGGGTCGACGCCGGTCTGGTCGAAGTGCTCGGGATCCGCGCCGAGGATCTTGGTCCAGTCGCCCCCGCTTAGGTTCGACTTGAAGGCGCCGCTCGGGTCGTAGAGCAGCGATGTGGGGACGCCGCCGATGATGGCGTAAAAGACGAGGTCGGGCGTTCGGGCACCGGGAGGCAGCTCGCAGAGCGTGTCGTGGCCGGTGTCGCTGCCGTCGGGCAGGCTCGCCGCGTAGAGCGGGTTGGTGCAGCTGCGTTGCGTGCTCGCGTACTGCGAAGCGTCGTGCACCTCCCCGTCGCGGTCGGGCACGAGCGGCAGCCGCAGCCCGTCGACGTAGCGCTGCACGCTCCACTGCGGCGCCAGGCCGTAGCGCCGCTTCATGTCGTCCGTGTAACGGACGTTGAGGCCGTCCTGCTGCGGCGTGTACCAGCCCTTCTGCAGGCAGCTCGCGAGGCCGCCCGCGCAGCTCGTGCAGCTCGGATCGGCCGAGATGGGCGCGCCCGACGCGGGCTTGTTGCCCGTGAAGGCGCACGAGGTGCAATCCGGATCGTTCGGGTTCGTGTCGCACTCGCTCGTGCCGCGCGGGCCCACGCCCACGTCCTTGGGGCCGCCGGGGAAGCTGTGGGTGCGCACCGTCCAGCCGTAGCCGCCGCCCCAGAGCGGATCGCTCCACGAGTCCTCCTCGTCGGTGAGCTGGATGATCGCGACGAGCGAGTCCGGCCGCAGGAAATCGTGGCGCATCTTGAGCAGCGTCGCGTCGACGCCCTGGAGCTGCGCGGGGGCCGCGCCCGGTCCGCCGAGCACGATCGCGTCGTAGGGATCGGGCTGGATCAAGAATCGGTACCAGCTCTCGAGCTGCGCCTCGAGCCCGCAGCCGGTCTCCTGCACTCCGGTGACGAGCTTCTGGAAGTCGGCGACGAGCGCGCTCTGCTGGCCTTCGACGTACTTCGTGACGTTGGGGTCCGGTTTGCCCGCGTTCGCCGGGTTGCTCGAGGGAAGCCACGCGAGGAAGTCGCCGCCGCTGCCGTCGAGGGGCGCCGCGTTCGGGATCGAGCCCTCGGGCGTGCCCTTGGTGCGATTGAGCAGGTGGCCCCTGTCGTTCTGGTGCGTCGGATCGCCCGCCTGCTCCGCGCACACGTCGCCGCCGCCGCCGCCGAGCGACGACGACACGATGCCGATGTGCATGTCGTGGACCGCCGGGAACTCGGCCTTGGTGCCGTTTGGGCACGTCGACGCGCTCGCCGGCACGAAACAGACGCCGAGGCTCTTCGAGGTGTCGCACTGCGCGCCCGCGCCGAGGCTCGCGCAGTCGCTCGCGCTCGCGCACGCGAGGTTCGGATCCGTCGCCACGCAGTTCGGCTCGAGCAGCCGGCCGACGAGCAACGGCACGGCGTCGGCGAGGAGCTGCTGCTTGTCGCCCATCGACGCCGAGTTGTCGATCGCGAAGAGCAGGTCGACCTTGTCGACGCGGTCCTGCGCGATCGGCACGTCGATGATCCGCAGCGTCGTCGGGTTCTCGCTGACGATGGGCCGCGAGAGGCACGCGGCGGCGAAGACGCAGAGGCAGGCGACGAGGACGACCTTGGGCGACGGAGAGCTCATGCTCCATCGCCAAAGCACGGCGCGCGCCACCGGCGCGCGGCGCGAGAACGAGGGGAATCTCGCGGCACGCACGGCGCGAGCGCGCAACTCGGTTGTCTCGCTGCCACCCGACTCCACGATGGCCCTGGGCCGGCACTCGGGGCCAAAGAGCCACCGCGCGTCCGCACGGAATTCGGCAAATCACGCCGCCCGCGTTCGGCACGGCGACTGCACTACGGCGAGTGGTTCGCTCGGCCGAGCAACGTGAAGAAGCTGATGCCGCACCTGCGGGTGCGTTGCGAAAGGAAACAGAAGGACGGATCAGGGCTGACAACAGGGACAGAGAGTGGAGTCAGCGGGCTTGCTCTCGGTGAGAAAGGGTCATGATGGTGGCGAGCGCCGCGGCAGGTCACGCGGGCCGTTGGGAATTAACAACCCACGCACCACGGTCGGGAAGCACGTCTGGCCGTGGGGTGTCGCCATTGCGGGCATTTCTCTGTCGTCGGCTCGTGGGGCGCATCGGGCGCCGCGAGCACGCCGAGCCGAGGCAAGAGTGAGGTATCGCGGAGGGTTGCAGGACTTGTCGCCTGAACAGAGCAGGGCGGCCGCGTTACAAATTCGCTCGCCAACCGGCAAGGCTATCTCGGTCCATCTCGAAGAAGGTCACGACGCCCGGAAGGGGTTCGCGGTTTCGTCTGATTCGACGCCGGGAGCGCCTCGTCTCGACGCATCGGTGCGGCCACCGGGGGCCGAGCGGCTCAATCGCCGTCGGGAGCGTCGACGCCGGCGTCGGCGCTGCCGTCATCCGCGTCCGCGCTCGCGTCCGCGCTCGCGTCGACGCTCGCGTCGGAGCTCGCGTCGGCGCCCGCGTCGGAGACCCCCGCGTCGGCCGGGTAGCCGCCGCAGAACACCGCGCCGAGCGCGAGGAAGTAGTTTTGGAAGGTGCTGGTGCTGCTCATGGCGCACGCCGCCTGCAGCGCACCCGCGTCCGACAGGTCACACTGCGCGCTCTCGTACGTCTTGCACTCCGTTTGAGCCGCCTGGGTCGTGCACTGTTGGTACGCCTGGAACGACGTCTGGTCGCCGGACACGATGGGACAGTTGTCGGCGCACGAGAGGTCCTCGCACTGGTTGGCGGCCCAGTACTTCGCGCCGCAGCCCGTGCTGGAGGTGTCGTTCTGCTCGAGGGCGATGCACCCCGCGATGTTGGCGTAGACGACGCCGTGTCCCGTCGAGATGAGCGCCCCGAACTCGGTGGAGGTGCCCTCGACCGAGAGCATGCACGTCTGGCAGGCCTTGTTCGCCGCGGCGCCCGTCCACGACTGGCAGGCCGTGGTGCTGGCCGTGCTGCTGTAGCAGGCCGTGTAGTAGTCGGAGATCTGCTTGTCGCTGCACCCGGTCGCATCCGGAGCGTGCGGGGGCGTCCACACGATGCTGCTCGAGTTGACCGGCGCGGGAGCGCAGGTCGGGCCCGTGTCGACGGTCCCCGTGTCGAGCGGAGGCTTCTCCGCGCGGACGTCCGCCGCGCCATCGCCCGCGTCGCCGGTGTCTCCGCCACCGTTGCAGGCGCCATACACCGAGAGAACGAGCGGCACCTGGATCGCCAAAGCAAGAAGCTTGCGCATGA